>NZ_JAHHPQ010000005.1:0-42166 GCF_024606245.1 Endozoicomonas sp. SESOKO2 | reverse complement strand
GATGTGTCACTCTGCCATTGGTTCAGCTTCTCCAAAGAGAAGTGATGATCGAAGGTCTTTTCAAGCTTACCCTGATTGCCTTTGACCGCCAGCATCCAGTCAATTAAACACTTCTGGGCTGATGGTACTCACTCACCCCAGTCTTCTGCGCCGACAATGACAGCACAGATGGACAGAAAAAGGATGTCTGTTAGCTTGTGGCCGACTTTCCAAGCTTGGCGTTCACTGATAATAGGGAGTTGTGAGATCAAATTGTGAGCATTCATACTGAGGCCTTATCCTGATTTAAAGGTATAAGACCATAGAAGTATTAAGAAGAAAATAAATATAAGCTACGGGTCAATAGTTTCAGGGGTTTTTATGATTTTTCCCTGGTGTTAGACCGGAAATATTGCTGACAGATGAGTGGATCAGTGAAGGGGATAACGACTTTATGGAGCGCGTTGATAAACGACTTATGAGTTTTGTTAACAAGGCAGGTTTTGGTTATGGCTACTCATCAGAAAACACTGGCTGAACGAATATGCTCCCGCAGACTTAATATTCATATTCAGCAAGGAAAAATAAGATAATTAAATGTCAATATTGTCAGTTAGAATTTGTATCGATTGATTATGAAAATTGCAGCTTCCACCAATCAATTGTTTCTTTTATCCTTTGTTGAAACGTTTCGGAAGGTTGCCACCCTAATTCATCGTTAAGTCTGCGTGTATCGGCTATAAGAAGGGGTGGCTCTGTCGGTGAATTTGGCACTTTTCCAAACTGAATTAAATCTAGGCGGTCTAAAGAAGTACCTATATTGATGACCATTTCCCTAACTGATATTCCTCTTCCAGATGCAATATTGATAGGGCCTTGTAGATCAGATGTTGTTAGAGTGACAAGAGCTGAGGCTACGTCTGCGACATGTAAAAAATCACGCACCTGGTTACCCTGGCTACATGCGGCAATTTGACCCCTTAATAGTGAAAGTGTAACTGATGAGATAAGCCTTGCCGGGTGCTCGTGGGGTCCAAAAATGAAAAAAATACGCCCCCAAGCAGTACTTATCGCTGTCTCATGGCTGTAAGAACTCAATATATCTTGTAATGCATTCTTACACGTTCCGTAGAGGGTGCCTGGATTTAGTGGTGTAATATCTTCTGAGCACCAACCAAAACGCCAGTCGTATTCGGCGCAGGTACCCGTTATTACTACACGATGGCCACCATGTTCAGCAAAAGCCTGCAAAAGCTCAAGACTGGCACTAAGCCATTGTAGGTTCTCGGGTGTGGACCAAAACACATTTGGTTCTGCATTCCAAGCGAGGTGTAAAAGATAACTTGGTCGTACCAAACGAATGAGCCTTACTGCAGACCCTTTCTCAAGCAAATTGCACTTATGCCAAAAAATTTCATTATCTTCTCGTTCTTGACGTGTAGCAGCATGTATTTCAAAACTAGAGTCCTTTAGCAGTTTCAGACAGTAGCGACCTATGAAACCTGTAGCACCTGTTATGAGTATTTTTTTACTCATTACTTTTTAGTGGCGATAGCAGTGAACTCTGGGCCATGAATATGATTTTCGCTACCAGATAAAATCTCTAACGTAAAGCCCAGAGAATCGAAGAGGCTGAACCAGCTCTCTAAATCCATCCAATAGGTATATGTGTTACCACCTCCGCAAAAACGAGGTATGTTGAGTGCCTTTGAATAGTTGTGTTTGTAGACAGTGCCTGTATAACCCTTGAAATTCATTATCTCCGCAACGTAAGAGAATCTATCACCATAAATAGACCTCACCTCACTCTCTTTAAAATAGTGAGACCATATACCAATTTTTTGTGTTTTATTAGATATTTTTACTATTGTTTCAATGGGGTTCTTACAGTGATATATGACACCACATGCTAAAACCAGGTCATACATATTACAGTCATTTAAGTATTGGTCAAAATCCCCTAACATGTAAGACACGTTGTTCATTCCAAGTATTTCTTTGACAATTAAACATTTAAGATAAGCTCTGCTGTTTGCCTCAATTGCAGTAACGCTTCTTGCTTTTAACTTTTTTGTTAGCATGTGTGAGTGTCCACCTTCCAATGGTCCTAATTCCAGAATATTGGCATTAGTCAAACCGCCTACTTTGTTACAAATAAGATCAATTCTGGCATCGTTAAAAAGATCAGCAGTGCCATTACTTTTTATATCTCCGGGTATTATGCTTGACCATTCCCCATGAAATATATCTATCGCATTTTGTGATTTAGGATATGTCATGAAATACTCATCAAGTATTGACATGTTACTTACCTTAACTAATAAATTGTTAATCGTGGTATGGCTGTAACAAATTGACAACCCCAGTTATGCACATAAGAGAGTTGGTGCATTATTTCTGAGCGTAAATTCCAAGGCAGTATAATGATGTAATCAGGCTTAACATGATTTAAAACATCCTCTTCAACTATTGGTATGCGACTACCTGGCATGTATTTTCGCTGTTTATTGGGGTTGCGATCGACAACAAATGGCAATAAGTCCTTTCGAACACCAGCATAATTTAACAGTGTATTTCCCTTAGCTGCTGCACCATATGCTGCAACCGATTTGTTTTCACTCTTAGCCTTGATTAGAAATGATAAAAATTCATGTTTTACTCGGTCTGTTGTTTTTTGAAAATCCTGATAGAACTTCTTGTTATTTATCCCATGTTCATTTTCTATTGTTAGCAAGGAATTAACATTGTCAGAAATTGATTCAACACCTGTGTCTGAGCGTTGCACGAATACTCTCAGGCTACCGCCATGAGTAGATAATTCTTCAACATCAAAAATAGTAAGGCCTGATCGTGTAAATATTTTTCTTACTGTGGTTAGGGTCAAGTATGAAAAGTGCTCATGGTAAATAGTATCAAACTGGTTATAATTCACCAGTTTTAAAAAGTGAGGAAACTCAAATGTAGCCACACCCTTAGGTTTTAGTAAAGATGTAAAACCTGTAATGAAATCGTTAATATCCGGCACATGAGCAAGAACGTTGTTTGCCACGGTTAAATCAGCTTGTATCCCCTTTTGAACAAGTTCATTTGCCAGCCTGATTCCAAAGAATTCTTCAATAACTGGAATACCTCTTTTTCTAGCAGCATCGGCGGTGCTCGCTGTCGGCTCTATTCCGGTACAGGGTATCCCAGCCTCTTTAACATACTGCAACAGATAACCATCATTGGCTGCCACCTCAACAACATGGCTATCACTATTTAAACGGAAGCGATCAATCATGTCATGCACATACTGCTTTGAATGCACTAACCAGCTGTCAGAAAAACTACTGAAATAAGCATATTCTGTGTCAAACAAGTCCTCAGCATCTGTAAAGTCCTCTGTCTGTACAAGCCAACATTTTTCGCACACTAAAACACGCAACGGAAACCATTTTTCAGGCCCCTCTATGCTTACATTCGTCAAATAAGCGTTTGAGGGAGGTGAGCTACCCAAATCAACCAGTGATAAGACAAGGTCGGAGTTACAATGCCGACATTTCAAAGTTTTACACCTTTAAACTGACTATCATCCAGCATGGGATGGCCAGAATCTCTGGTCGACATGGACTCAACATTATACGGCCAGTCAATTGCCAGTTTTTTGTCCAGCGGATTGAGGCCACCCTCTGATTTTGGCTGATACAATGCTGTGTGAAGATAAAGCAATTCGCAATTTTCTGATAATGTTTGAAAACCGTGGGCAAATCCATCAGGGATGACAAGTGATTTCAGATTTCTCTCACTCAAAACTTCCCCATGCCATTTCAGAAATGTAGGAGAACCCATTCGAACATCGACAGCAACATCAAAAACCTCTCCTCGAATACAGCTAATAAATTTTGTTTCAGCGTTTGGTGGGTATTGAAAGTGCATCCCACGTACGGTGTATCTGGATTTCGTTAGAGTATGATTTATTTGCGCGATGAATTTACCAGATAGCACTGTCATTAATTCCTCAGAGCAGAAAAACCTCTCAAAATAGCCTCTTCCATCCTCTAGCAGTTTCCTTTGCAGAACCTTCAAGCCATCAATTTCGACAGAATGTATTTCAAAACGCGGCATCATCATGGCGTGCCAAACTGGCTTCATAGGTTTGAATCTGCTGCAAGCTTGCCCTATGCATGTTTTGGTTATTCTTCCAGGCAAGGTACCAGTCAGATGTCATATCGAGGGCTTGTGTCAAATTCCAACGAGGGTACCACTTAAGCTTTGATTTTGCCTTGGAAGTATCAAGTTTGAGCACTGCTGCTTCATGGGGTTGAAGAGTAGTGTCATATACCCAGCTCGTATCCGGATATTTGCGACCTAAATAATCAACTATCCAGGATACAGAGCGAGCGTCGTCTTCATCAGGCCCAAAATTCCAGCCTTCAGCCATGTCCTGACAATCATTATAGAGGGCTTCAGCAAGTACGATGTAGCCACAAAGGGGCTCAAGCACGTGCTGCCAGGGTCGTATTGAGTATGGCGAACGAACAGTCAATCTATGACCAGCCTCAAAGGCTCTAAAAAAATCAGGAATCAGCCTGTCAATTGCCCAATCTCCACCACCAATCACGTTGCCGGCTCTTGCGCTTGCGACTTGAATACCTTGTTGATGAAAAAAAGATCGCCGATAAGCTGCGGTCAAAAGTTCAGAACAAGCTTTGCTACTGGAATAGGGATCAAAACCACCCATAGGCTCATTTTCTCTGTAGGGCCAGACCCACTCCCTGTTTTCGTAACACTTATCTGAAGTAACATTGACAATCGCTTTTACGCTCCCGGCCTTGCGAACTGCTTGAAATAAATTGACAGTGCCAAGTACATTCACGCTATATGTTTCTACCGGATCAATGTAAGACTGTCGAACAATAGGCTGTGATGCCAGATGAAAAATTATTTCTGGTTTTATACTGCAAACCGATGTTGTCAATTTTTCTGCATTACGCAAATCACCAATTTCATGTCTTGTCAAGTAATTTTCTAGTTTTGTTGCGTAGAAAAAGTTTGGTTTCGTAGGTGGTTTTAGAGCATAGCCGTATATTTTTGCACCCATTTCCGATAACCAAAGCGTTAACCACCCACCTTTAAATCCTGTATGACCTGTTAAAAAGACTCTTTTACCAGACCAGAATGACCTGTTCACTGCCATACCTTCCAGGGTGCTTTGCCTGAAACCCAGAGATCCTCTAGCAGTTTTTTTTCGCGAAGAGTATCCATTGGCTGCCAAAAACCTGAGTGAACATATGACATAAGCTCACCGTCAGCAGCCAAAGTCTTTAAAGGCTCTTCCTCCCATGTTGTTTGATCGCCATGAATGTAATCAAGACATTTGGGGGACAAAATGAAAAAACCACCATTTATTGTGCAACCATCGCCTCTAGGTTTTTCTGAAAAGCCGCACACACAAGAACCTACCGTTTGAAGAGCTCCAAAACGTCCGGGCGGCTGGACAGCAGCAACTGTTGCCAATTTACCATGGGATTGATGAAATGAAATTTCCTTGGCTATATCAATGTCTGAAAGTCCATCGCCGTATGTAAAACAAAAACTCTCCTCTCTGATAACATGTTCTGCTATTCGCTTTAATCTACCCCCGGTAAGTGTTTTTTCTCCAGTATCTACAAGTGTTACCAGCCAAGACTCTGCATTTTGCCTGTGTACTTTCATCTGATTAGATTTCATGTCGAAAGTAACGTCTGACATGTGTAGAAAATAGTTGGCAAAATATTCCTTGATTAAATATCCTTTATAGCCACAGCAAATTACGAACTCATTAACACCATGCGCAGAATATATTTTCATTATGTGCCATAAGATAGGTTTCCCACCAATTCTGATCATTGGTTTTGGTTTTAAATTGGTTTCTTCGGAAATACGAGTACCAAAACCACCGGCAAGTATCACGGCTTTCATATGAAATCACACATATGGTTGCATTTGATTCAAGGAAGGATTGTAATAAGGATCAAATTTAAACTCTTCGCCCCAATCTTCTAAAAAAGTCAAGATTTCTGAATTTTTAACTGAACGCCCACCCTCCTTGGATACTCCTTCATAGTGGTAAAGTTCTACGTTTGCCAGATAAACAGATCTATAGCCTAGCTTAGAAGCTCTCAAACAGTAATCCACATCATTGTAATTTAATGGGTACCGATTACTGTAACCGCCTAAAATATTGAAAAGCTTTTTTGGAGTAATTGAACAAGCACCAGTGACAGCCGAATAATTTCGATTTACTGCAGCACCTAAAGCATAACCTTGTGAATTTACAGGCCACTTATAATAAGCATGACCAGGCACCCCACCTAACAAAACTACCCCAGCATGTTGTATTGTATTGTCAGGAAACAATAATTTAGGACCAACGACTCCAACGCCATCTCGTTGCACCATGCCTAGCATTAAGGTTAACCAATTAGAAGAGATTACTCTTATATCATCATTCATAATGACCAGATATTTACCATCAGCAGCAGCAGATCCTTGATTGATTTTTTGAGCTAAACTAAGTTGCTCTGATTGATAATGCGATAGTTTTATGTTTCTAAAGTTTTTAAGCCAAACTAGCTGTGAATTATCAAGATTACCGTTATGCACAATAATTATTTCATAATTTTTATATTCTGTAAGCCTAAAGATACTTTCGCAAACAGCATTTATGTGTTTTTCATAACAACCATTTATTTTTATCTCACCATTAGCTGTCGGAATTATAATTGAAACCAGAGACTCTTCTTTTGGGTAGAAGTCAATATTAAAATGACCTTTAAACTCCGAATCATTTATACTAAAATTATCTTTTTTTTCATTTAAATGATTTTCGATTGCTTTTCTTGCTCTACCAATGCTTTCTGGTTTGGCGTCAATTGTTTCAGCAGTTGAGTTTTCCCAAACTCTCCAATGATAGAGTACCATTGGAATGTGCACTATGTTCATACTTTGGTTTATAACACGTAGTACTAACTCATAGTCTTGTGCACCATCGAACTCAGAATTATAACCTCCAAGATCTTTTACTAGTGATGTTCTAAACATACTCATATGGCAGGTATACATCATTGATAGAATGTATTCAGGGGACCAGTCAGGTTTGAAAAAAGGTCCATAATTTTTTTTCCCATTTCTTGTTATTTTATCTTCATCCGAATAAATGTAATCAACATTAGGATTACGATCTATAGAAATTACAGCATGATAAAGAGCATCAGGATGTAAAGTATCATCGTGATCTAGGACTGTGAAAAATTGTCCTGAAACATGTTTAAGCGCTGTATTATTAGCAGTTGAAATATTTCCATTCTCGGGACGAATGATAACTTTTATTCTTGAATCATTCTTTTGAAAATGTCTAATTATTTTAGTAATTTTCTTGTTTTCTGAGCAGTCGTCTACAAGTATTAGCTCCCAGTTTTTATAAGACTGATTTAAGATAGAATCTATTGATTGTTTTAGCATTTTCAGAGGCGTTTTGTAAATACAGATAATCACTGATATTAACATATTGCATTTAAAATCCGGATTCTGGAGCTTATATAACGGGCCTGCAACGCCTTCATGCGTTTTTTGAAACGGTTCGCGTAGAGCACCCGTTGTTGAATAAAGTGATTTTATGTTGTTCGCTCGATAAATTATTCCATCGAGTCCCGCGTCACAATAGGTTACGTATATTTTCTCCATCAAATTAGTAATACCATATGTGGATATCAGAGATTGAAGAAAATTAAATTTTTTAATATATGATCTGACGATTCTTCCAAAAAATCTATATGGCTTAGTAACTTTCCAACTCGATGAATTAGCATATTCATTGGTTTTAGCTTCCCACTCATAGATCGCTTCCTGCAACTCTGCGATTCTAGCATTACCCTGATAGATATCTTTCTGTAATTTTCCGATTCTAGTATTACCCTGATAGGTCTCTTCATGCAATTCTACGATTCTAGCATTACCCTGATAGATCTCTTCCTGTAATTCTGCGATTCTAGCATTACCCTGATAGATCTCTTCCTGTAATTCTGCGACTCTATCATTACCCTGATAGATCTCTTCCTGTAGTGTCGCAATCTTAGAATCTGATGATATATTCCACTTGTTGTTTGATTGACATGGAGGATCAATGAAATTTCCGTCTAAGGAAAAATGACCTTTTTTTACATTTTCAATCTTACCTGCAACTCGCTGTTTACCAAGTATATTTCTATTTTTTTGGCGTTTTTTTACAATGCACATCGAATTAATAAATTCAACAGAATGTATACAAGAAAGACTAAGTTCTGGAATTTCACAATTATATTCATTAAGAATATTATCAAGAGTTTTTGTGGGTTTGGAAACGATTCCCCAATGTTCAAAATTTATTACATCAGCTAGAGCTTTGAAAAAGGAAATGGACGAATATGGATGAAATAATCCTCCCCCGTACTCTTTCCAGTAACTACAATGAAGATCCTCAACCACATAGATACCATTGTCAGCTACATTTTTAAAGTAGTTGACGAATGATTTTATAATATCATCTGAGTTATGGCTTCCATCATCAATTATAATATTGAATTTTTGGCATATATTTGAAATCGTATGGATTGTATTCTTATCGGTTACATCGCCAATTACTATTTGTATCTTTCCATTATTGTATTTAAGTGATGAACAAGTTTGGTCGATATCACAACCGATTATCTTTTTAGCATTAGAGAAGTACTTGGCCCATATTTCTAATGAACCACCATTTTGTACTCCTATTTCTAAGAGATTTATCCTTTTGGTTCGATAAGGTTTAAAAATCTCTTCATACTTTTCTAAATATAAAGACCACTTGTCTGAAGCAAAGCCTTTATGATTTTCAAATATCTTAGTATATTTAGCAACCATACAATAATGTAATCCTGAAACAATGATGAATGAAGCTTTAGTTTAATCTATATATTCAAATTTTAATCAAAAGACATTGGATTTAATATCTGAAATACACCATCAAACTTTCTTAAAATAGGCAGAAAAAATTTTTAATTTATAAGCAACCACTCATCATGCATTCCAAAAGTTGAAATTAAGTCATCATTGTATTTTATAACACTCCTCAACATAACCTTCACGTAACCAGCTTTTTAATCTGTAAAGGGCATGTAGATTTTTGATGTTCTTTGCGAAGTTGTGGACAGTTCGAGGTGAAAAAACCTCATGATTAATACTGAGAAAATAGTCTTTCGTTATCCGCTTTGTTTCTTCAAGATAGCCAAATACGAGATTATCAGATATTTCAGGAAGTGAGTCTTGACTGATAGTGACAGCCACGCTTTTCGATGGAGCATTGTAAAATTCCCAATAAGGTAAAACTCTGACACCCTTACCTGTATAAGGTTCTCCATATAGTGTTACCTTGTCTTCACCCAAGGCATGAATGAGGTAGTGACCAATGAAAGTACACGTGATTGGTAGGTCAAATATAGTATATGACTTACATCCGAAGCGGTACGCATACATTGCAGTCAGACCAAGGCCTCCACCTATTTCTGCTACGGCATCTTTTGACGGATTTATGCTATTTATTCGCATTGCCATGTATAGTGCATTTAAATGCCGATAATGAAAGATACCTTTCCGTGTCGAAATACCGTCGGTATGTATGATGCCTAGAGGAGGAGCTATATTTATTCGCAATTCCAGCTCAATTTCGTTAATCATAGTATCAATATCAGTAGTCAAATTCTCACCCCAAGGACCTGACTCTGGATTCTCCAGGCTCAACACACCAATTGATTCAGCTAAGCAAACCAGTTTGTCCAGATACGTTAGAGCTATTTGATCTGGATTTAAATTGCAGTTATATCCGTCAATAGATGTGGATATTCCGCCAAACCATGAATAATTTTTCCCAAAACCCATTAAGTGGTAGGCGACACTCTCAGCACTTCCTTTTTCCATTATTTTGATCGTTTCAGACAACTCTGATCTGAGCAAAGCAGTCCAAAGATCTTCGCCTTCACTTTGCACTTGAGCGTTTGCTGCATTGTTCTGTGCCAAGTGGTAGGCAGCCAATAAACGCTCTGCTACACGTACCCTGTTCTCTTTCATTTCGGGTCCGTGCGAGACTAACTTAACGGAGAAATTTGAGGATTTAACGGGATGAGCCATTAAACGCTCGGTAGCAAAATCATTTTCGTGAGTAAACAGTCCAGGTGAACGTGAACGAGCTATTAAAATCTGCAGATTATTCAATTCATTATCTTTATCTCTAAGATTTTCCCGAAGCATTCTAACATTTTCAACATAACTTTTAATTTTCGGGATCTTTAATAACAGTACTTTCGCCATATTAACCATTCTTTCTTTCCAGAATGATTTGCTTGAAACGAATGCCAACAAGCCCCCACCTCACTTCACTCGATGAAACAGTCACGATCAGAGCATCGTTGATCCAATGATGATGTACATGGTCATATAAAGTACCATCTGAAAAAGCAACATTGACAGAGTATTCACCGTTTGGAAGCATCGGCATAATAAAATCAAATTGAGCTGTAACGCAATCTCCTGCCTGCAAATTCATCGGACTGGTTGTACTTATTGGTAGAGTATTTTCACCAAACAGTTCCTGACCTAGGCGATCCCGCCAAATAAAACCAATTATAGGCTTATCAATTGGCTTGTTAGCAACAGCTACTATATTTAATCTGATTTTCTCTCCTCCCATGAATAGATTTGATCGTTCATTCTTAGTGTTTAAGTTCTCTATAAATACTTCGATAATTTTTCCGTTACCGGTTTGCCAGCCGCTTGCCGTATCTATTCGATTTTCTACCTGATTCTTTGTTTTATAATTACATGCAAACAATAATTCATCATCTTGACTTAATTGACTCCTTTGATTCTGAACTCCATTTTTTCTGATTTTGTTAAGTTTATATTTATCCCCATAACTACCTTGAAGCGTATGATGTAGATAATCTTCTGTAACAGATTTTGATGTACCCAAAGCCTTAATTTCACCACTTGATAACCAGATTGCTTGTTCACATAAATTTTGAATAGTTGCTGTGTCATGGCTAACAAAAATCAATGTTCCTTCTTTTTGAAATTTTCTAATAAATCGCATACATTTCTGGGTGAATAATGCATCACCTACGGCTAAAGCTTCATCTATTATTAGAATTTCAGCGTCTACGTGGGCAATAACAGCAAAAGCCAAACGTACATACATGCCACTGGAGTATATTTTAACCTGCTGGTCAATAAAGTCACCAATCTCAGCAAAACTCTCAATTTCATTAAAACGCTCATCAATTTCTTTCTTTGTCAATCCCAGGATTGAACCATTCATGTAAACATTTTCTCGCCCGGTAAACTCAGGATTAAAGCCTGAGCCTAATTCCAATAACGCAGCAACCCGCCCACTTGTTTCTACAGATCCAAATGACGGACTCAAGGTGCCACAGATTATTTGTAGTAATGTTGATTTACCTGCCCCATTACTGCCAATAATTCCAATGGTTTTACCCTTTTCTACTTCGAAAGATATATCTTTTAACGCCCAGAATTCATTATGATATTTCTTAGGTTGCAGGCCAATCCTTCTCTGAAGTCGCGGCATAACAGATTGCTTTAGGCGATCCTCAGGGCGGCCATATATATGATAAACTTTACTTAGGTTCGAAACTCGAATTGCAGCATCACTATATTTTAATTGTCGGTTTGCATTAGATAACATCGGCAAATCCCTTCCGTGTTTTTTGAAAACACCAAAAACCTAGCCAGCAGAGTACAATGCTAATCAAAATGTAAACAGCTTGTCCCATCCAATTTGGCGACTTACCAAAAATGATAACATCTCTGGTTTGTTCAATAGGAAAAGTCAGCGGATTAAGATGCATGATCAGTTGGTAAGGCTCAGGTAGGGCTGTTATCGGATAAAACACAGGGGCAAGAAATAGTAGCATGGTAGTGACAATCCCGATCATTTGCCCAATATCACGCAGATAAACCCCAAGTGAAGCTATTATCCAGCTTATGCCAAGTGTTATTGGCAATAAGGGGAACAAAGTGATCGGTGCGTAGACAGTCGTCAAAGTTGGTATCCCGTTTAGCAAAGCAAATGCTATAAGTAGCACGACAATACTGATCAAAGCATGGAATAACGAAGCACCAAGACTGACGATTGACAGTATCTCAAGAGGGAAAACAACTTTTTTTACGTAATTTGCATTACTTAAAATAAGTGATGGTGCCCGATTAAGAACCTCAGCAAACAAAGAGTGGATGATTAAACCGACGAATAGAATTAGCGCGAAATTAGCTGTATTGTCAGCCCCCTGAATACCCCAGCGTGCCTTGAAAACAACTGAAAAGACAAAAGTATACACAGCGAGCATCATCAGTGGATTGAAAAAAGACCAGGCTAAGCCAAAGATTGACCCTCTGTAACGCCCAACGACTTCGCGGATAACCATTTCCTTAATCAAGTACCGATGCTGCCAGAGTGTACTGGTAAGGAAAAACAGTGAAGTAGGAAGCGCTTTGTGAGGGTTCATAAGTCTATCAATCTAGGTTTTGATCAGCAGCCCCTGACCCGTTGGGAGCGAAGCAACATAAACTCCTTTCTCTTCAGAAAAATTATCGATAGCATATTTTTGATGGTGGTAACCATGATAAGCATAATCGTCAAGTAAAACCAAGGCACCTGTAAGCAGCTTATTCCATAGATAATTTAATGCTTCCACCTCGGGGGTTGCGCAATTTAAATCAATATGAACAAAAGCAATTTTATCAGTCGTAATTTCAGATAGAGTATCGGGTATTGACCCTTCAATGATACGAGCGTTTTTCCACTCAGAAAAATTTTCTTTTATCAATCTGGAAGAAGTAACGTAAAAACCTTCTTTTATCCGTTTGTTATTCTTATCAAGAATACCATCCTTTAACTCAGCTTCTGATACGTATCTTTCGTCTAGTCCATTGAATGTATCCAATAGGTAAAAAATTTTATTATGCTGGTCCCATTCTAAGTCGTACATAATAGATGAACTAAGAAATCCTGCATTTACACCGCACTCTACAAAATCTCCATCTAGTTTTATTGCAGACCTGGCAGCCCACAAGCCTATATGAACACGCCAATGCCAACAGTAATCTTGACCGGTTGCGGCGATCCCTCTCTCATAAGCATTTATGAATGAGGGATCCTCTAAGAAATCGCAATTATGAATACTTTTTAATCCATCTTGATCATACATTTAAATTTAACTCTCTTTCATCAGGCAACTACGATGCTGAATTCGGTAGATGATGCATGAGGGTTCATTCAAATATCTTTTTAGTATCTTTCAATTGATTTGCTTTAAGATCTTTTTTCGATACGATTGGTGACAGGCATGGCCACTCAATACCGATTGAAACATCATTCCAGCGAATAGAATGCTCATATTCCGGTGCGTAGTCATCCGTCGTTTTATAGAGGAACTCAGCCACCTCTGAGAGCGTTAAAAATCCATGGGCAAAACCTGCCGGAATCCAAAGCTGTTTTTTATTTTCAGCCGATAATTTCTCGCCAACCCATTGCCCAAATGTAGGTGATGACTGGCGTATATCAACGGCAACATCAAACACTTCGCCTCGGACGACACGAACCAGCTTTCCCTGTGCTTTGGGTGGTAACTGGTAATGCAGCCCTCGCAATACACCCTGATTGGATTTTGAGTGGTTGTCTTGCACAAAGGATACGCTGCAACCAACCGAATCTTCAAAACGCTGCTGATTGAAACTTTCGAAGAAAAAGCCGCGCTCATCCTCAAATACCCTCGGTTCTATGACCTTAACCTCTGGCAATCGGGTATCAGTTACTTTCATCGTCAACCTCCCGAATGACTTGCATCAAATATTTACCGTAGCCATTTTTCAGCATGGGTTGGGCAAGCGCTTCCAACTGTTTCTGGTCTATCCAGTTGTGACGAAAGGCGATCTCTTCAGGACAGGCTATTTTTAATTCCTGCCGATGTTCAATGGTTTGCACAAATTGATGGGCTTCAATCAGGCTTTCGTGGGTGCCTGCGTCAAGCCAGGCAAATCCCCGGCTCATGCGTTCCAGCGAAAGCTGATCTTTCTCAAGGTAGATGTTATTCAGGTCGGTAATCTCAAGCTCACCACGGTCAGATGGCCTGATCTTTTTGGCATAGTCGGGAGCATTTTCGTCGTAGAAATACAACCCGGTAACTGCATAGTTTGATTTAGGGTTTACTGGCTTTTCTTCCAGGCTTATGACCTTGCCGGCCTTATCAAATTCAGCGACACCGTATCGCTCAGGGTCGTTGACATGGTATGCAAAAACGGTTGCACCATCCTCGCGCTGATCGGCCGATGCCAGCTTTTCATCCATTGAATGGCCATAGAAAATATTATCGCCGAGAATCAATACCGATGGTGAGCCATCAAGAAATGCTTCACCAATAATCATTGCCTGGGCTATACCATCAGGTGATGGCTGTAGGGCATACTCAATATTTATTCCCCATTGGCTGCCATCACCTAACAGCTCTCTGAAACGAGGTGCATCCTGTGGTGTCGAAATGACAAGCACTTCTCGGATATCTGCAAGCATCAAGGTTGATAGCGGGTAGTAGACCATGGGCTTATCAAACACCGGCAATAGTTGTTTGGAAACCACTTGTGTGACCGGGTAAAGGCGTGTGCCATTGCCCCCAGCGAGAATAATGCCTTTTCGCCTCATGCTCTTTTGTAGCTCTTGATGATGTCTTCTGCAGCCATAAAAAAGTCATTCTGCCAGTGCGGTAAAGTAAACGGTAGATGACGCTCAAGTTTGCTGGTATCCAGCCGTGAATTGGCAGGTCGCTTTGCGGGTGTGGGGTAATCGGTGGTTTTAATGGGCTGTAGACTGCTTTCACCAGCGGTCAGTCGGAGCTGTGCCTCTTCGGCAAACTGAAGCAGTGTTTTTGCTATACCGTACCATGTTGTCTTTCCATGGGGAGCAAGGTGGTATAACCGCACCGGCCAATGCCTGGTAGTGGCTATCGCTTCGATTGCAATTATGGTTACCCGGGCGATTAATGCTGGTGAGGTTGGCACGCCAAACCGATCATTAATGATACTTAAAGAGTCTTTCTCGGTGGCCAGACGAAGAATGGTTTTGGCAAAGTTATTGCCATCCTTCCCGATCACCCAGGTGGTGCGAAAGATAAGGTGATAACAGCCACTGCCAGCAATGATCTGTTCACCTGCAAGCTTTGATTCGCCATAGATATTAATCGGCCCTGGCGAATCTGCTTCTGTATAGGACCGAGTTTTACAGCCATCAAAAACATAATCTGTTGAATAATAGATCAGCCAGATATCATGCTTGGCCGCTTCCTTCGCCAGAATGCCCGTAGCCTTCGCATTAACCTTGAAGGCTATATTGCGTTCACGTTCTGCCTGGTCGACAGCAGAATACGCAGCGGCATTGACTATTACATGGGGCTTGAAGTTGTGAATGACCTCTATCACTGAATACTGGTCGGTGATGTCCAATTCGGCATGACTACACGCCATGACTTCTCCCAGAGCAGGTAAGGTGCGGCTCAATTCAAGCCCCAATTGCCCATTGGCACCAAGAAGTAATATTTTCACGCGTACTGCCTCTCGAACCACTGGTGATAGTCACCGCTGATAACTTGTTCAACCCATTCCTGATTATCCAGGTACCACTCGTCTGTTTTTTGAATGCTCGTTGTAAAGGTCTTGGCCGGACGCCAACCGAGTTCGGTTACGATCTTGCTTGCATCAATAGCGTAGTGCCTGTCGTGACCTGGGCGATCTTCCACGAAGGTGATTGAGTCATGATAGCTGGTGATAGATGCGTTCCCGCTAACAGGATGCAGCTCATTGAGGATGTCACAAAGCAAGCGAACTACTTCAATATTGGCTTTTTCATTTAGGCCGCCAATATTGTAGACCTCGCCACAGCTGCCTTCATCCAATACCACCCGGATAGCTCTGCAGTGGTCACCCACATAGAGCCAGTCACGGATTTGTAAGCCATCGCCGTAGATTGGTAATGGCTTATGTGCCATGGCATTATGAGTGACCAGTGGTATCAATTTTTCGGGAAATTGATAGGGGCCATAGTTATTAGAGCAGTTGGTTGTCAGTGCTGGTAAATCGTAGGTGTGATAATAAGCACGTACCAAATGATCGGAAGAGGCTTTGCTGGCACTGTATGGGTTATTTGACTGGAAACCTTCTGTCACCGCGGACGCAGCAGAGTCTGCGTCTAATGAACCATACACTTCATCAGTTGAGACATGCAGAAAGCGAAAGTTACGTTTATCTTTGTCGCTAAGTTTGCTGTAGTACCGCCGCGAGGGTTCCAGCAGTCTGAAAGTACCGATAACGTTGGTTTGCAGGAACGCTTCTGGCTCGTGAATGGACCTATCCACGTGAGACTCTGCCGCAAAATTGATCACCGCCTTAGGTTTGTAGATGCGCAGTAACCTATCGATCAGAATGCTGTCGCCAATATCGCCATTCACAAAAATATGGCGTTCATCTTCTTCAACTTCAGAGAAGTTATTAAGATTGCCGACGTAGGTCAGCTTATCAAGACTGATGACGGTTTCATCCATTTCCGAAAGCCAATCAATGACAAAATTGGCACCAATAAAGCCAGCACTGCCTGTTACTAGTATCGTCATAGCCTAGACCTTATTAATAATGACACCCAAGAGCAGGCCGAGGTTGCCGAACAGTGTCTGACGGTAAATGCCTGAGCGACAAAACAAGAAGAAACGTTTAATAAAATTTGAGCGGCGGGCCATTATAATATTGTCCAGATAATTTTGATTCTCCTGTGTGAGTAGCGATCTGTGTTTAACGAGCGCAGAAAGATTAATGTCATTCCAGCTGCGGAATCTTCCTTGTAACAAACCCAGGACTCGAATGAATCGAGCTTTCCAGCCCTTGTTTGCGCCAATCAGGTTATTTGCGTGCTGACGGTATCTCAGGCAAGGTTCCTGGTCATAAATAACAATGCCACCAGCACCTGAAATGATCTGGTAACACCACCAGTCGTGGGAAACGACTTCTGTGTTTGATGATGATTCAACGATAAGATCCCGCGCCGCCTTATTGAATACCATCGTATTGCCACTGCCAATTGACTGCACAAGGGCATTTGTAAAAGACGGTGGTTTACTAAATAACGGCGAAATACCTTTGACAACGTTACAGGTTTCGTCGGTTACAAGGGTGCGTGCACAATAAAGTGCAGGTTTATCTTCGGGGTACTGTTCCAGACTATCTAGAGCCTTTTCAAGTTTGTCAGAGTGCCAAACATCATCCTGATCACTAAAAGCAAAATACCTGAACGGCTCATCAACGTAGCTTAGAGCATTTAAGAAATTGTTAGCGAACCCGATATTCGCCGCCCTGATCCCGATGCTGACTTTCTTTAGGTAATGCCGATGATACCCAAGTGATTCCGAGCACAGCCCGGTGTCAGAACCGTCATCAGAGATGAAAATGTGAGAGGGGGGGTGAGTTTGGTTAAAAATCGAATGTAGCTGTTCCCAAAGGTATAACTCACCGTTGTAGTAACCTAGAATTACGGCTAGCTGTCTGTCGCTAATATTCCTCCGATCAGCTCCACTACGCTGGTGCTCGGAAGCGTATGCAACGCCACGCTGGACAAACTGTTTCGGCACAGTGTGGTAATCGTCACCGTTAGTATCGCGCCACAAAACCTGAGTAGCAGGGGGAGTTGTTGAAAACATAAACTTTCCACTCCATCGCTATCGCTAGACCTAGTGTAGTGCCTTGAAATTCTTAGTGCCTAACATTTTCAAACCAATCATTCATTATCATTAAACCCTAAGAAAATAATGATGACTGACTGTGAGAATTGCTCCAAAAATTAAATTAAGCACACAGAAAGAACAATAGATAAAAATTCCATCGACGTCTGATAAGGATCCAACCCGCACAGCTCAATAATTAAAAAATCGTACTCCTGACTGTAGAAGATAAAACCAATCTTCAGATTGCTGAGGCTTGGAATGTTGTCGAAATCAAGTTAGCCGCTGTCACAGATATTATGCAACTGGTGCCAGGGAAAAATCATGAAACCTCACATCCAACAAGGACTTCAGACAGGTATTGTGTGCTCATAGCTGCCTTTTTCAATTTACGCTTCAAGCCTACCTTAAAGAAAGGTTTTGGTATTGTTCAATACACCAACCGCCATATGCCGAAAACCTGTTAGCATTTCAGCGGCATTGCCCATTCTGATCCGACAATCTTTCTTGGGTGTACTGGCGACTTTTTTTCCCAGTTTTATAGGCACGTGGTCACCGTTTCAGTTGGATTTGAGTGTCCACTAAAACGGAGGAGATTCAGGTCGCAACTTGAGCGCCTTGTTAGCCCTAATTATTTCTAACGACCCATACTTCTTGTTCTAGATTATATTCCTTTGGGTCGGTAATATGCCTGAGAACAGAGTGCCCCTTAAGCAATCTTTCTTTTATAAAAAGGTGCGAGTGATAAGTGGTAAAATGCTTTTTTCCTTCTTTGATTTTGTCTCTGACAACCAGTGCCCCAGAGTTATATCGCGCTTTTTCACTTAGTGTCAGTCTCCTTGAACACAAGTCGCCATGTGTAGTAAATATAAGTATACCGTTAGGTTTTATTACTCTAAAAAGCTCACTTAACCATGCATAATGCTTTTCTTCGGAAAGATGGGTGAAAATCGAAATTGCATACGCACAATTAAAATACTCTGACTCATAAGGTAGCGGAGGCGAAAGTTCATTTTTTACAAACTTGATATGATTTATGTGGTTTTTACACCATTCTACAGAATTTTTGTTGTAGTCTGTTCCATATAACCCAACTTTATCAAATCCTTCAATACTCGAAAGGTGACGAATGACTCTAGCGGGTCCACAACCCCATTCACATATTTTAATATTCTTTTCATTAACGTATTCTTTTACTAAATCAGAAATAAGCTTTGAATGAATAATACCCATGTTGTAATAAGCATTCCAGTTAGTATGATTATATGCGTCGTATGCGAGATGATGCGGTGGCGTCACAAAGTCAGGGTGTGAACTACAAAATTGCTTATTAATATTTTTAGTTTCAAATATGCTTTTAATTAACAATATATAGTCAACAACTTGTAGAAGATAGGCTTTGCGTAGTAATACTGCGATAATTTTCTTCATACTACTCACGAAATATCCTTTGTGCTTGGCTAACGCTTAATTCAACCGCTAGGGAGAAATCATTGGCGTCTATGATTATGAGGCGGCCGCAGATTTCCAGAAGACCAAGTCATTCAGGTATGAGGTAATCTCGTTACATTTACCATTAATTTTAATTTGGCCAAGAACCAATTCGTTTGCAGTCGCAAATGCACTTACCATGTGATTTGCACCTTTGTCCTTGCCTTTATCGTAAGATCCTCTTGCTGTTTTTTTGTCAATTGCAATGATTTCACCATTGGTTGTCTGGTGACAGGCTTACATCCACTCAATAAAGCATTTCTGGGATTGCTTTGGATTAATAGAAGCAACTACTCTGGAAATTGTATGATGTGAAGGAAATCCGTATTCAAACTCACCATATGCTGAAGTGCGTCGTACACGACAGATAGCCTATTCATTAAATCAAATGCATTTGTTTTCAGTGCATCTAAATGTTTCTTATATAAGACAATGAATGTATATATTTCTCTATAGGTAGGTACCCCTACGGCCTCTGAGCCCAATGGCTTCCAGTGCTTTCATGATTTTTCCCTAACCACAGCATGAAGTAATAAATTGCTCATCACTTCAAGAGAAACGAGTGGATCGAAAAACTTAAAACCTCAAGGTAAGGCTACCGCCCGTCCAATTTTTTTCGAAATTTCCAGCTGATCATCTATTGGCAAAAACACCATTTCCTCTCACACAGAGAGAAAATATACGACTATCAACATAAAAATTTAGAAAACGTCTTTTTTTGGCAACAGACAAATCACATAACTTGAATCAGAAAAGTTCATGTTCAAGCATGCAGAATTATAAAAAACCTAAGCTCTATAAGCCTTAACAATATAGAGTGGTCAGCTTTCTGCACTATCGCTAACCCGCTTGGAATGACAGTCTAGCAAAGCTTTTTAAATTTACATGTAAGGTGTCGAATTTTTTTTTACACTTCGACTTCGTGATTTGCTGAATCAGGTTCTCAGTCCTTTATCTCTAATGCCCGAGTAAATGCTATCCTGCCAATGACAACTGACTCGCGCTTGGAGGTATAAATTGCACAGTCACTGTCGTCTTGGTCAGCATTGATGGCGACTAAAGAAGAGTATCGGTATATACCAGTGATATTTCCGACAAGCCCAGATACAACGGCATTTTTAATTGCTGACAAGTGTCGTGCGATTTTGTGACTTGCGAGTAGCTTTTCTTGCATTAGTTTGATCGCGATTGTACTAAATAACCACGGTCTGCTAACCGGAATGTGGTTATTGCGGAGAAAATCCATGCCCAAAACAGCCGTAATCATCGGTGCCACAGGTTTGGTAGGTGCCACATTGCTGAACCAGCTTCTGAAGTCATCAGACATCGAAAAGGTAGTAGCACTGACGCGAAAAGGCCTGCAGCAAAAGTCCGATAAACTAGAGAATCATGTCATTGATTTTGAAAATCTGGCTCAGCACAGGGAACTCATTAAAGGGGATCTGTTCTTTTCTTGCCTCGGAACGACAAGAAAGCAGGCAGGTTCTCTCGCTGCTCAGCGGCACATAGATTTTGACTATCAATTGGAAGCTGCAAAGCTGGCTGCCGGGAATATGATCCCTCACTATCTGCTGGTCAGTTCCAGCGGAGCGAATGCACAAAGTGTATCGCCCTATTTGAAGATGAAAGGTGAGTTGGAACAGGCATTACAACGGCTTCCTTTCCAGAGAGTCAGTATTTTCCAGCCATCATTGTTGTTGGGGCAGAGAAAAGAAAGTCGCTTTGGTGAAGGGCTTGCCGCAAAGATCCTGCCCTTGCTCTGCAAACTGCCTGGTTTGCAAAAGTTCAGGCCTGTTCACGATTGGGAAGTGGCAGAGAAAATGTTGAAAGTCACCAAAGAGGCTGGCGAAGGCGTTTCTATTTACACACTGGATGAGATTTTTCATTAATCTATCTGTTGGCTGATATCAGTGATCTGCCCATCAATGACTCGCTGCTGCAAAGGACAGTGACCCAGTTGATAAGCCAGCTCATTGGGGTGATCAATATCCCATAGGCAAAAATCTGCCACTTTATCTTCTTCCAGGCTGCCGTAGTGATCGGCAATACCCAGAGCACGAGCAGCATTGATAGTGACGCCCGCCAGAGCTTCTGCGGGTGTCAGCTGAAAAAAGATACAACCCATATTCATCATCATTCTTATTGAGGCCAGGGGTGACGTCCCCGGGTTGGTATCTGTGGCCAGCGCGATAGGGACACGGTACTGTCTTAGCAGTTCAACCGGGGGGGCGGTCCGGGAACGCATGAAGTAATAAGATCCGGGAAGCAATACCGCAATCGATCCGGATTTGGCCATATCGGCGATACCCTGCTCAGAGACATATTGCAGGTGATCGCAGGATAGGGCATTCATATGTGCCGCCAGAGACGCTCCCCCGTTTTCATTGAACTGTTCGGTATGGCATTTTGTCGGTAGACCATGGTCTATTGCTGACTGAAAAATCCTTGCTTTGTGAGTCATGCTAAACGCAATATTTTCACAATGAACATCAACGGCTTCTGCGAGTTTTCTTTCCGCCAGTTCCGGAATCAGTTGTTGGCAGATCATGTCAACATATTCATCGGTTCTGCCCGCAAACTCCGGAGGCAATGCGCTGGCCACCAGCAATGTAGTGATAATTTTTACGGAGTGGCGATTGTGCAACTCTTTGGCGACTTCCAGCATTTTGATTTCATCTGCCAAGTTCAGACCATAGCCTGATTTAATCTCAATCAGTGTAACGCCTTCAGCGGTTAATGCCTTGATGCGAGGAAGAGCCGATTTGATCAGTTGTTCCTTGGAGCGTACCCGGGTGGCCCTGGCTGTTGCAAGAATACCGCCACCCTGTGCGGCAATCTGTTCATTGGGCACACCTTTCAGTCTTAATTCAAATTCCTGAGCTCTGTGGCCGCCGAATATAAGATGGGTATGGCAGTCGATGAGGCCGGGGGTCAGCCAAC
Source organism: Endozoicomonas sp. SESOKO2 (assembly GCF_024606245.1). Lineage (NCBI taxonomy): Bacteria > Pseudomonadati > Pseudomonadota > Gammaproteobacteria > Oceanospirillales > Endozoicomonadaceae > Endozoicomonas > Endozoicomonas sp. SESOKO2. The sequence goes on along the minus strand of NZ_JAHHPQ010000005.1, from coordinate 19,952 downwards.
CATTATGGCCGTCGATCACATCATAGGGCAGCCGCGTAGCGGTGACATCAGACATGGGTTCGATGCGGGCGATTTTTCCATTGTGAATACCCAGGGCACAACCGTGTCTTGAGCCGTAAGGATCTGACATGGCGGGATCAAAAGTCGCCAGGTTGACGTTAATCCAGACTTGGTCGCACTTTTTCAGTGGGATCATACGACACGTTGCCATGGGTTGAACTCAGACAGTTGGCCCCAGGTTGAAGCCAGTATCGAGATGCCGACAGTTCATTAAGACTGCATATCGGTCATAAGAATAGCCAGATAATCTCAATACGAAAGGAAATCTGAAGTTGAGTGGATAGCTAAAATGGGTGACTGAAAGGTGAGGATTAATCCATCTGGCTATAAAAAAATACATAAATATTACTGAAGAGTGATAAATGAACTACCTTGATAAAAAAAGAACACGAATGACAATTTAGGGAATCAATTATGTCTGAAGGAAATCTGCAGATAATCCTGACCTTTCTGGTCTATTTTACCGCAATGCTGGGTGTTGGCTACATTGCCTGGCAAAAAACAGCCAGTTCAGCAGATTATTTTCTCGGGGGACGTTCTCTGGGGCCGTGGTCTGCCGCTCTGAGCGCCGGGGCGTCTGATATGAGTGGCTGGTTGCTGCTTGGATTGCCTGGTTATGCTTTTGCCGCAGGTCTGGAAGCGTTCTGGCTGGCAGCGGGGTTGCTGGGAGGAACCTGGCTGAACTGGTTGATCGTTGCCCGACGCTTGAGAGTTTATAGCGTGGTTGCCGACGACTCGCTTACCTTACCGGAATATTTTGCCAGTCGCTTTGAAGATCATAAAGGACTTTTACAGCCGGTATCAGCAGCATTCATCCTTATCTTCTTCTTGTTCTATACCAGCTCCGGTCTGGTGGCCGGGGGTAAGCTTTTTGAGTCTGTTTTTGGCATCCAATATGAGTGGGCTGTCATCATCGGAATGTTGTCGGTGGTTTCTTATACCCTGTTTGGTGGTTTTCTGGCGGTTTGTTGGACGGATCTGATTCAGGGGCTACTCATGGCAGCTGCTTTGCTGATTGTGCCCATCGCAGCCATTGAGATCAGTGGTGGGGCGGATCAGGTGATTCTGGAAATCGAAGAGTTGAACCCGCAACTCCTGAATCTCTTTACGACGAGCGAAGGTCAGGCCCTTTCATTCATTACCATTTTCTCGTTACTGGGCTGGGGGCTGGGTTATTTTGGCCAGCCGCATATTCTGGCCAGGTTCAAAGCTGTGCAATCTTCAGGTCAACTGACTCTGGCCAGACGAATTGCCGTAAGCTGGACGGGCATTTGTATGCTGGGCGCTTTACTCGTGGGACTGGCAGGTATTGTTTATACCGGGCGGTCCGGTGTGCAGCTGCATGATCCTGAGGCCATCTTTATGTTGATGGTGAATACGCTTTTCCATCCGGTGATTGCCGGGATTTTACTGGCCGCTATTCTCGCGGCCATTATGAGCACTGCTGATTCTCAATTGCTGGTGTGTTCTACGGCTTTTGCTGAAGATTTCTACCGGGATCTTTTCAGAGTGAACGCCAATGCCCGGGAAGTTTTGCTGGTGGGCCGACTGGCGGTTTTGGGTATTGCATTGATTGCTACCTGGCTAGCGATGAATCCCGACAGTACTGTTCTTGGAATGGTATCTTATGCCTGGGCTGGCTTGGGGGCAGCGTTCGGTCCGGCCCTGCTGCTGTCTCTGTACTGGAAAAGAATGACTGGACCGGGAGCTATGGCGGGCATTATTGCCGGTGCTGTCACCGTAGTGATATGGAAACCATTAATCGGTGGCATATTCGATCTTTATGAGATAATACCGGGGTTTGTGATCTCTATGATGGCTTGTGTTTTATTCAGTTTTTTGGGGCGTCAGCCTTCGAGGGATATGATAGATCGTTTTGAAAAAGTGGAGAGCATGACTCGTTCTGTTTCCCGCTATGAGGATGAAAAGCCCTCGCTCTCGTAAGGTTGGTCGATTAATCACGAGGTTGATCAGCCGTTCACGGTATTAGCCATGGTCAGGTAATATCCTGTCTCCAGATCGTCGAAGGCCTGACTGACACAGTCCAATGACTGGGTCAGGCCGTAAGACGTTTCATGAGCTCACTCTTTCTCTAATAGCACGCAGAATCAATTAATTGGGTATAGAGTAATAGGTGTCTGTTCCCTATGACAAACCCTGAATCTACAGGTTAACGAAAGAGAGAGGGTGCCATGAAGCAATTGAAAGTGGCTGTCAAAAAGCGTCATCAGGATAGTGATGTGACTGATCCTCATGATGCCAAATTGAAACAAGTTTTGGAGCGCTTGAAGAAAAAAGGGTTGAACCCCATGCAGATGTGTCACAAATTGATTGAGCATGAGGAACCTGCTCCCCTGGACCAGGTCTGGAGCTACGACCTGGTGGTGGAGGAGTGCAAGCGCCTGAAAGTCCCTTACTGAGGGCCTCTTTAAACTCATGCCTTGGCGCCCGGCATGGCACCGAATAGACTGGTGCAATGCCGAAGGCTTGATCAAGGCATTTTTTTATGTGACCTACACCATGGCTGAAGCAGAGGTTTGGCAGAATTGAACATATTTGGGTCAGAGAGCTAAAACTTCCCGGTTTTCAGCAGCTGCTGAAACTTCAGTTTTTTCTCTTGTTCACTGAGTTGAGGGGCTTGATGGTCGGATTGAGGAATCAATGGACTCAGGTCAAGGCTGACAGGTTCACTTTCTGGTGCCGTTGCTTCCCCTTTTTCCTGAAGCAGATGATTATCCATTACGTCCAGCGCTTCCAGAAGGCCGGGATAGGTTCCGTCGGATTCATCCAGAGCCTGCAGTTTATTTGAGAGGTTATCCCGAATTTGTCGTATGCGTTCAAGAGAAACCTTGTCCTGATTTTCTTCCAGCCATCTTCTGGCTGATTCGCCGTTGGTTGCCATACTCGATCTGGTTCCAGAGTATTTATATCGAGTTCTATACTATCATTTCCATTCGGCTTTTGGTGAGGCTTTTGTTGAGGGCTATCGGGTGAGTTCCTGATCACATCAGTACGATAGGCATTGGCATTTTGTTGCATGAAATGCTTAGAGCCTTCGTCTTGGAAGATAACCTTTTTCCTTGATTCATTAATGCTTCGGTAAATACCATCCTGAAGGGATTGATTCTGATACGTACAATTTACTATCTGAATTTTGCCTAAGCGCTTGGGAGTAGGGTGTTGATAGAAGAAGTTCAAAGTCAGGTAGCAGAGCTGACTGAGCGGTTGAGACAGCTTCGCTTGTCCGATGCACCAGAGCGGACTTTGGTAAGGACTGAACAGCCTCTTCCCATGATTAATCTATTCAACTGGTTGTCTGATCAGACACTACCTGAAAAAACCTACTGGCAGGATCGCGACAGTGATTATAAAGTGGCGGGTCTTGGAAAAGCCTGGCGATTCGAGATCAAAGACCGGTCTGAAGTGAACACTTGCTTTCAGCAGGTGAACGCAATGTTGGATAAAACGACGCGCTGCCTCGGATACCTGTCTTTTTCGGACAGTCAGAAGATGATCTGGCCTGCATTTGGGTATGGCGAATTCTTTTTCCCGGTGATCGAAGTGGTTCAGACCCGAAAAGGATGTTCGCTGGCCTGTCACCTACTGGGTCATGATGAGCTGTCATGGATCACCAGTATCGATAGGGCTCTGGGTTATCTCGAACGGGTCAGCTGGACACTGGAAGAAGGGGACACTCACTGTCTATTGGGAACCCCGGAATTCAGACCTGACAAGGCGCATTGGGATTCCCTGATTGGGGAGACACTTGAGGGGCTTGAGTCAGGTGCCCTGAAAAAAGTGGTGCTTTCCAGGGAGGCAAGATTAAGTCTGCTGGAAGGTCAGTTGGATCCCTGGATGCTACTGTATCACTGGCAATTGGCAAATCCCAGGTCTTATGTTTTTGCCTTTGAATCCGATCAGGGCTCACTCTTTTTTGGCTGCTCTCCGGAACGTTTGTTTCGTCGTGTCGATCGGGTTGTTCAGACTGAAGCCCTGGCAGGGACGACCCGGCGAGGCATTGATTGCAATGAAGATTTGAGACTTGAGCAACGCCTGCTTAATGACTCAAAGAATGTTCATGAAAATCGCCTCGTGCTGGATGATATCCGCATGCGGCTGGAATCCATCTGCAGTGATCTGGAATTTGACCGCAGTCATTCCGTGGTCAAGCTAAAAACGATTCAGCATCTAAGGCAGTTAATCAGGGGCGTGCTCAAGGATGGAGTCAGTGACAGTCAGATACTTTCGCTTTTGCATCCCACGCCTGCGGTCGGAGGTGAGCCCAGAGAGGTGGCAAAGGATTTCATTGAAGAGCGTGAAGTCTATAGCAGAGGGCTTTATGCCGGAGCTTGTGGTGTGCTGGGTAAAAAGCGCAGCGATTTCACGGTATTGATACGCAGTGCTTTGCTGGAAGAGCAACAGCTCAAGGTGTTTTCAGGTGCCGGCATAGTCAATGGCTCAGATGCCCGGGATGAGTGGCAGGAGCTGAATAACAAGATCGGAACCGTTCTGTCATTGTTGGATCCTAAGACCTGTGTGATGGATACATCTAACCGTATTGGACGATCTCATGACCTTTCCCACCAGGCATCCCAGCCTTAATTTTCTCTGGTCTGCACTGATTCTGGAAGAATTGAGTCGGCTGGGTGTTGAGCATGTCTGCATTGCCCCGGGCTCTCGCTCTGCCCCTTTGACACTGGTGGCGGCAGAAAACAGTCAGTTTGAAAAGCATGTGCACTTTGACGAGCGTGGTTTGGGATTCTTTGCTCTGGGATTGGCCAAAAGTACCCGTAAACCGGTTGCGGTGATGACTACTTCCGGGACCGCGGTTGCAAACCTTTATCCCGCCATCATAGAAGCCAGACAGTCAGATGTGCCATTGGTTATAATCACCGCCGATCGACCTCCTGAGCTTATTGACTGCGGAGCTAATCAGGCCATTGAGCAGCAGGATATCTATGCCGGTTACCCCGCGGCTACTTTAACACTGCCAACACCCGATGAGAATATTCCTCCCGGCTGGTTACTGACCAGTATTGATCAAGCCTTTGCCCGTTCCTGCCAGCAGGGGCTTCCAATGCATATCAACTGTATGTTCCGGGAACCTTTGTATCCGGTAGGAAAGGTCTATGATTATTCAGGTTATCTGAATCGATTGTCATTCTGGTGTTCAGCCAATACGCCTCTCACTGCCTATAACACTGAGCTGAATGTATCACTGGACAAAAGTCCCGTTGGTTGGTCAGACTTTTCGACGAGCAAAGGTCTGATCATAGCGGGACGGATTGATGAGCAAGAGTCTGCCGAAGCGGTTGTAAAGTTGGCCCGGGCGTTGGGCTGGCCACTGCTGGCCGATCTTCAATCCCAGCTTCATGGCCACCCGGCGACGGTTCCCCATCCTGATCTGCTGCTGGCCAGCAAAGCCGGAAAAGCTTTGTTAAGTCAGGCAGATCGCATTTTTCAGGTGGGTGCTCATCTGGTGTCAAAGAGACTGGACAAGTTCATCTCTTACGGTGAGTGGCAGCATTACTGGATGGTTGGTCAGGGGCTTCGCAGAATGGATACCGGTCACTGCCAGACCTATCGACTGGTCGGACCTGTTGCTGACTGCTGTCGCATGTTGAGCGGGCTTTCCGACGATCAAGGCTCCGATCCAGTGTGGAAAGGCCAGATCGAACAGTTATCTCAATCGGTTCGTAGTCTGGTGGTTAAACTGGATTCCGCGCCGGGCTTGTTGACAGAACGTTGGTTGGGGACGCATCTGACCAGACTATTACCTGAGAACTGTAGTCTATTCATCGGGAACAGTCTGCCCATTCGGCTATTGGATATGTTCTCCCTTTTACAGTGCGGGCAGGTGTACGCTAACCGCGGTGCCAGTGGCATTGACGGGTTGGTGGCAACAGCGGCGGGCTGTGCTGTGGGTGAAAAGAAATTTATGGTGGCCGTCATCGGCGATCTTTCATTCCTCCACGATTTAAATTCTCTGCAACTACTGAGGCAGCTGGATTCACCGTTTGCCCTGTTAGTCATCAACAATGACGGTGGTGGTATTTTCAACTTGTTGCCGGTTGAGGATCGACCGGAAGCCGCGCAGAAATATTTTGTCACCCCCCATGGTTTGAGTGCCCGTCAGGCTGCAGAAATGTTTGGGTTGTCTTATCATCAGCCTGACAGTCGTGAGGCACTGGCAGCTGTTCTGAAGCAGGTGAGCCGAAAGTCAGGTGCTTCAGTCATTGAGGTGATGACTCGACCCGGTCAGGCTGCTGAGCAGATAAAGCAGGCGCTAAGTCAGCTGGAGGTGTTGTCATGAACGAAACCAATCTTGCTTATCGAACCTGGGGTGTCCGCGAAGGTGTGCCGTTGGTTTTATTGCATGGTTTTCTGGGAGACTCCGGAGACTGGGAGGGGTTAGCCAGACACCTTCAGGAAGATCTCTATCTGGTGGCTGTCGATTTACCCGGGCATGGCAAAAGCCGCGATGTCAAAGTCTGTCGAGATAATGCGTTTGAAGCCTTCGGTGATCTGCTGCGGGGAACGCTTTCCCAGCTGGGTCTCGATCACTACAGCGTGTTGGGTTATTCACTGGGTGGGCGACTGGCCATGAATCATCTTACTCAGGCAGCGGACGCTATCGACCGGCTGCTGGTCGAGTCGTCCCATCCCGGTCTGGAAGACAACACTGAGCGTCGGGCTCGCTGGAACAATGATCAGGGTTGGGCAGAGCAGTTTCGCAATGACCCACTTAATGAAGTCATGCAGCGTTGGTATCACCAGCCTGTTTTTGCCGATCTGAACAGTCGTGAGCGGGAACGACTGATGAATTATCGTTGTTCAAGTCATCAAGCTGACGGCTCATCTTCCGCACAAGGTGAGGTGGGTGCCAATGGGGAATCTCTGGCATGGGCACTTGAGGCGTTCAGTCTGTCCAGGCAACCAGAGTTTTGGGGAATGCTAAATCGCTCCTCAGGGACATCACATTATTTCTGCGGCGAACGTGATTTGAAATTTCAGGCCATCGCTCATCGTCTGCTTGAGATGGGTTGCTTTCATAGTGTTCATGAAATTAAAGAGGCAGGTCATAATATTCATAGGGAGCAGCCGGGAGCTATGGCTGCGATCATAAGGCAACTACTGTTGTGACCTTGAGTTCACTATGACGCACGCTCTGTTTCAGTCCTGCAACGTCTATCGATATCGACAGCCGTTGAGCAAACCTCTGCCATTAAAAACGACGACTCTGACAGGCCGTGAAGGCTTCATTCTTGAGATGTTCGATCAGAATGGACTGGTGCATTACGGCGAAGCCTCTCCACTGCCAGACTTCAGCAGGGAAAGTATTGTTGAAGCGCTGAAACAGTTGATGGCTGCAGCAGAATACTATTGTTCCCGGGGGTTACCCGATCAAAGTCTTCTATATCCATCAGTTGCTTTTGCTATCGAGAGTGTTCAGTTCAGTCTCGGCGAAGAGCAATGGAGTCAACAGAAGGTCTCTGAGTCTCCGCTGCTGCTGGGAGTCGATGCATTGACTCTCAGACGTCTGGATGATTGGCCTGAGAAATGGCCCGATGAGTTTAAGTTAAAAGTTGGCCGCAATGACACTGTGCAGGATGTTGGAGCGGTGCATCAAATTCTTGATCGGATTCCAGCCCATGTAAAACTCAGGCTCGATGCGAATCAAAGGTGGTCTATTGATGAGGCTATAGGTTTTGCAAGACAGGTGCCTGTCAGCAGAATCAGCTATATCGAAGAGCCTACACCGTATTTTGAAGAATTCCCGCAATTATTCCGGGAAACCGGTATGGGTTATGCGCTGGATGAAACATTGCAGGGGTCTGCAGTCAGCGCGAGTCTCTCAGAAATGAATAGATTCAGGGCTGAAGACGGGCTCAGAGCTGTTGTATTGAAGCCAACCCTGGTGGGAGGTGTCTCCCAATGCTTGTCCATGGCTAACCGGGCCAGGAAGAAAAAGGTCAGAGTCGTTTTTAGCTCATCCTTCGAAAGTGCCCTGGGACTGAGCCTTATTGAACAACTCAGTCTTCAGTGTGACCCAGAGGAATGTCCTGGTCTTGATACCCTTTCTGCTTTTCAAAACCCCGGATTTTGTCATTTGCCTGAGTATGGTCAGCGTCTGTCTTCAGATTTGCTCAACGCCATGGAGAATGTATGGAGTTATCGTTCTGCCCTCTGAGAGAGTGGACACTCAGAGATCCTCAAAAGGTTGCTGTCAGAGTGAATGGTCAGCTTGTAACCCGGGCTGAGCTGGATGCAAGGGTAGAAACAATCCGTGATGCTTTCTATAGTCAGGGCGTCAGGAGAGGTGATCAGATTCTGGTACCGTTAACCTGTGCCTGGGACTCGGTGATATTGATTATTGCCTGCTTGAGAAGCCAGTGGGTCTATTGCCCGGTCAATCCGCAGATGCCTGCTGAGCAGAAGACAAAGTATTGCCGGAAGATTGGCGCTCAGTGGGCGCTTAATGAAGGGTTTGGAGAGATACCGGGTCTGGAATGGCCCGCCCTCCGGGATCAATCTAAAGTAGCGGATGCCCGCCTGATCATTGAGCCAGAAGCTATGTTTGATCTGATTGCGACTTCAGGCACTACCGGTGTGCCCAAAGCCGTCAGTCATACTTTCTCGAATCATGTTTACAGTGCAAAAGGTTCTCAATACTGTACGCCCCTGACAGAGCATGACGCCTGGCTGTTGTCTCTGCCTTTGTTTCATGTTGGCGGTTTTGGCATTGTTGTTCGTTGCCTGCTCGCAGGTGCCGAGATAGTCGTAGACACGCAAAAAGTGCCATTGCAGCAATTGCTGGTGGAGCAACGAATTACCCATGTGTCGTTGGTGAATACTCAGCTGCGCCGATTGTTGGTAGAAGGAGCCGATTTGCTGGATGAGACCGGGCTGAAATACATTCTTTTGGGTGGAGGTTTTGCGTCTCCCGAGCTGGTATCTCAAGTTCAGGAAAAAGGTATCAGGATTCTAACCACTTACGGTATGACAGAGATGAGTGCCCAGGTCTGTACCGGAACCCCTCAATTTATCAGCTCGGGAGTGACATCAGGTGAGCCATTACCCTATCGGGAGCTGACCATAGTTGCTTCCGGAGAGATTCTGGTCAGAGGTAAAACGTTATCTGCAGGTTATTTTGAGGATGGCAACATTATTCCGATCGTCGATGGGCAGGGTTGGTATCACACAGGCGACCTTGGGCAGTATTCTGGCGATCAAATAATGGTCATTGGTCGTATGGATAACATGCTGATCTCTGGCGGAGAGAACATCCATCCCGAAGAAATTGAAAAGGCTCTACTCAGCATTGACGACATCACCATGGCTGTTGTGGTATCTGTAAGGAATGATGAATATGGGCAGAGGCCTTTTGCATTTGTACAAACCGAATCAGGTTCACTGAATGAAGTATTTACAAAACAAAAGCTTGCAGGCATTATCAGTCGGTTCAAGATTCCTGATATGATTCGCTTGCTCCCGGCTGAACAGATGCCCGCCGGCCTCAAGCCCAATCGTCGAACCCTGGAAGCGTTAGCAGACAGGCTTGCAAATCCTTAATCGTATTTAACTGATTACCGTCGCTATCTGACCCAGACCAAGGCATAATGCTGGCAACGAGCGGTGATAATTGAAGTGTCTGATGAAAACAAAAGATCAAAAAAACATCCGTGCATTCATCGCTGTCAGGATTCCGCTGGAGCTTGCAGCTACACTGCACAAGAAAGCACGACACCGAGCCGGTGATGTGCTTCAGCACAAGCTTCGCTGGATGGTACCACAACAGCAACACATAACACTGCGCTTTCTGGGTGAGTGTGACGAGCGGAGTCTTGAGCAGTTTTCCAGTTATATTGGAGATTCCCTGGCAAATGTTCACGGATTCGACTGTATGACCGGGTGTTTCGAATTTTTCCCTGATGCACACAGACCCCGCGCGCTGGCTCTGAATATACACTCAGGCCAGCAGTTGAATACACTGTCCCGAATTTGTGAAGAAGGCGCCCTTATGTGCGGAATGCGTCGTGAAATGCGCAATTTCCGGCCTCACGTCACACTGGCTCGTTTCAAACAGCATCATCATGTGACTCATAGTCATTTTTTCAATATGCCCAGTTACCGTATGACGGTCAATGAAGTGGTATTGATGAAGAGCGAAACAACGTCAGAAGGCACACATTACTCTGTAATGAAAGTATTCGCTTTGCAACCTCTGGCTAACTCAGCCTGACACCAGACTTAAACAGTTTGAATTAAGTGGAAACCCTGCGCTTTCGTTGAAAGGCAGGGTTTTTTGCTATCCAGCTCAGCCTGACCTAAAAAAACATGCGCAAAAATACACCAGAAACCGGATGGTCGCTTAAGAAGTTAATTTTATAGTGGTGATACTTTTTGCTCATTCAGTCTTGTTTAGCTTATTAATCTATAAAAATATTTTATTAAAGTTTTATACTTTGTTTTTAATTCTTAAAACAAAGTATTTCACTGTTGTAAATTGTTCTTGTCGGGTATAAATTATGCCGCGTCAAACAGGTGTCTCAATCGCTTGAGGTCCAGCGGCCTGTGCCTGGCAACCAAATAATTTTTTTCAGAACTTTTCAGACTTTTTCTGATGTGACTTACGTCAGAGGTATTCTATTGTCTGCATTCAGGGGGAGTGATATGTCAATTAAGCGCGAAACACTGGCAGATACATTTGCCCTGATCAGTTTTGGACTGGTTGTTGGATTGCTGGTTGAAATTCTGGTGGCCGGGTTGACTATTGAACAATCCCTGCAATCTCGTTTGATGAGTATTCCAGTTAACATGCTGGTTGCCCGTCCTTATGGTATTTATCGCGATTGGGTAATGAGCTACTGCCATTTTTTCAAATCAGGAAAAGTCGGAGATACAGTCCTGGATATAGTGGCGTTTGTTTCTTTTCAGATTCCGGTTTACGTCGGGCTGGTTGCGGCCACGGGTGCAACATTAGAGCAGATTATCACTGCTTGTCTGGGTCAGATAGGCGCTTTAATGTTGATGGCTCGTCCCTATGGCGTTTATATGCAGCTTTGTCGTAACTGGTTTGTATCAGTTGGTATGAAAGCTGCCTGATACTACTTATTCTTGTAAGTGATGTCCGAAATTTTGCCTGCAAAATAGGTGTTGCTGGTTACAGAGACTTCCTATTTTCTAACTATCTGGTTATAGTTCCCCCCAGTTTACCCGAATGTGTTGTATGGGTTTGCCTGTTATAACTCCGCCAATAGCGGAGTTAGACAGTTCCGGTTGCCTCTTTATTATACAATTGCAGCGTCGTCCGGTGGATCCCGGATTCGCACAATTTCCGCCTTGGTCGTTGCGCGAGTGTATAAAAAGAGTGTTTGCCAAAAGGCGAATGTGCACCTTTCAGGTCCCGAAGCTTTGATTAGATCTTTCTTGTCTCCAAGGCCGTAAGCCCGTTGTATTCAAGAGCGACAGGATTGGCAAAGCACGAATAAGAATTAGATGAAAAAGCAGTCATCAATAAAAGAATCGGCTGATAAACGATTAACCGGACAATCGCTTTTAAAAGTTTTTCGTTTATCAGAGCAGCTATTAACAAACGACTGTGTTTTCACAATGAATTTGAGGGGGGGAGCATGTCCTTATTGGAGGTCAATGACCTGCGTATTGAATTTCCTTCACGTCACGGTGTTGCAGTGGCCGTAAAGGGAATGTCTTTCACGGTTGCCAGAGGTGAGATTCTGGGCCTTGTGGGAGAGTCCGGAGCCGGTAAATCCACGGTTGGTAATGCTATTATTGATTTGCTCAGTGCCCCCGGTCGTGTGGCAGGTGGTGAAATCAGGTTGAATGGTGAAGTCATTTCAGGCCTTTCTGGAGAAGCCATTCGTAAAGTGCGTGGCAAACGAGTTGGATTTATTTTTCAGGATCCAATGACTTCATTAAATCCGCTTCTGACCATTGAAACCCAATTAGTTGAAACCATTACCGAAAACCTCGGATTAAATCCAGCTGATGCTTTTATCAAAGCAATCGAGATGCTGAGCGCCGTAGGTATTCCGGAACCGGAAATCAGAATCAAGCAATACCCCCATCAATTCTCTGGTGGTATGCGTCAGCGGGTAGTTATTGCAATTGCTCTGGCTGGTGAGCCCGAATTAATTATTGCTGATGAGCCCACTACTGCCCTGGACGTTTCCATTCAAAATCAGATTCTTGATTTGATTCGTGAACTCTGTAAAGAGCGGGAAGTCGGCTGTGTATTGGTAACCCATGATATGGGGGTCATTGCAAACGTTACCGACCGCGTTGCCGTGATGTATATGGGAGAATTGGTGGAGATTGGCGAGCCCGGCAAGATTCTGCAAAACCCTGAACATCCTTATACACAGAGTCTGATCAGCGCTGTTCCAAGAACCGATGTCAAACTGCACCGTTTTCCTCGGGTCGAATACATTGAGAAAGTTGAAACTCGCAACATTGATGTCAAGAATCACTGGTTGGGTCAGCGTGAATCCTTTGGCTCTATAGAAGATGAGAATCTCCTGAGCGTTGAAAATGTCATACTCAAATTTGAAACCCAGTCTGCTTTCCTGAAGAAGAACCGTCGTTATGTGACCGCATCCAATAATGTTTCATTTAAAGTGCGTGATGGTGAAACCTTCGGTCTGGTGGGTGAATCGGGCTCAGGCAAGTCAACCATTGCTCGTGTGATTGCGGGTCTTTATCCGCCTGACTCCGGGCAGGTTGTATTCGCAGGTAATGATATTACCCGGCTGAGTGAAAAGGCCCGTAAGCCTTTAAGGCGACAGATTCAAATGGTATTCCAGAATCCCTATTCCAGTCTGAATGCCCGTATGAATGTTAACGACATTATTGCCGAGCCCATTCGTTTTCATGGCCTGGCTGACTCTGAACGGCAGATTAGACAGATCACTGCTGACCTGCTGGATCATGTTGGCCTGGGCAGTAAGGCCGGGATCAAGTTTCCTCATGAGTTTTCCGGTGGTCAGCGGCAGCGTATTTCCATTGCCAGGGCATTGGCTACCCGTCCCCGCTTCCTGATTTGTGATGAACCTACATCTGCGCTGGATGTATCGGTTCAGGCGCAGATTCTCAACTTGTTGAAAGATCTTCAGGAAGAGTTGGGTCTGACCATGCTGTTCATCAGTCACGATCTGACAGTTATCCGTCAGATGTGTGACCGGGTTGGGGTTATGAGGCATGGAACCCTGGTTGAGGTGGATGAGACTGAGAAACTGTTCAAATCTCCTGAGCACGAATATACCCGGAACCTGATTGAGCTGATGCCGAAAATTGATCATCTCTGCCATCAGGATCTGGAAGTCGCACAACAGACACCGGCTGTATTGGTCTGATGACATATGGATCGGGTGTCTATTCGTTGCCGTGTGCGCAGAATCAGTTTTATTTTTTGTCCCGGAAAATTTTTCACAGAAAAGTTGTTTCTGAAAAAAGTATAAAAACGTTTGTTGACCTGCCCAGAGGGTAAAATAATGAAAAAAATGATCAAGTCACTGGCTGGAGTTGCTCTGGCTTCTACATTAGCAATGAGTGTACAGGCTGCTTCCCTGAAGATTGCTTACGACGCTGACCCTGTGTCTCTGGACCCGTATGAGCAGCTGTCAGGCGGTACCCTGCAGATGGCGCATATGTCCTTTGATCCACTGATTCGCTGGAATCAGGATCTGAGCTTTGAGCCTCGTTTGGCCGAGAAGTGGGAGCGTATCGATGACCTGACCATGCGCTTTACCCTGAGAAAAGGTGTCAAGTTCCATTCTGGTAACACATTGACCGCCAAAGACGTGAAGTGGACCTACGATCGTATGGTTAACAGTGCGGACTACAAAGCGATCTTTGCGCCGTTCGCCGAGCTGAAAGTGATCGACGACTACACCTTTGATCTGGTGACCAAGAAGCCTTATCCACTGGTTCTGAACTCTGCTACCTACATCTTCCCGATGGATAGCCAGTTCTACAGCGGTAAAGATGATAAAGGCCGTGATAAAGGACTGATCGTCAAGCATGGCGATAGTTTTGCTTCCCGTCACATTTCTGGTACCGGACCTTACGTCGTCAGTGAGCGTCAGCAAGGCGTGAAGCTGGAATATGAACGTTTTGATGGATACTGGGACAAGCAGTCTCCGGGTAACGTTGATAACATCACTCTGACGCCGATCAAGGAAAATGCGACACGTGTTGCCGCTTTGTTGTCCGGTGGCGTGGACTTTATCTACCCGGTGCCCCCAAATGATCATGAGCGTATCAAGCGTTCTGACGATGCTGAACTGATCACCCTGACCGGTTCCCGTCTGATTTCTTTCCAGCTGAATCAGGATCGTGTTGAAGCATTCCAGGACAAGCGAGTTCGTCAGGCCATCGTTCATGCTGTCAACAATGAAGGCATTGTTAAAAAGATTATGAAGGGCTTTGCCGAGGCTGCCGGTCAGCAGGGGCCTGAAGGTTACGCAGGTTATGTTGATGAACTGGAACCGCGTTACGACCTGAAGAAAGCCAAACAGCTGATGAAAGAAGCAGGTTATGAAGATGGCTTCTCTGTCACCATGATGGCGCCAAATAACCGTTACATTAACGATGCCAAGATTGCCCAGACGGTGGCCAGCATGTTGGAGCGTATTAACATCAAGGTTGACCTGAAAACCATGCCCAAGGCGCAGTACTGGCCAGCATTTGATGAACGTGCTGCCGACATCATGATGATCGGCTGGCACTCTGATACTGAAGATTCCGCCAACATGACTGAATACACCACTGCCTGTGCTGATGCCAGCACAGGCTGGGGTCAGTACAACAGTGGTAACTACTGCAACGAGTCCGTCGATAAGCTGGTTAAAGCAGCAGGTACTGAAACAAACCTGGACAAGCGCGCCAAGCTGCTGCAGGAAGTTGAGAAGGAACTGTACCAGGAAGCAGCCTATGTTCCTTTGCACTGGGAGAACCTGGCCTGGGGCGCCCGTAAAGGTGTTAAAGCTGAAGAAGTGGTTAACATCATGAACTTCCCATACCTGGCTGACCTGGTCGTTAGCGAGAAGTAATCGTCACAGGGCCGGCTCATACCGGTCCTTTTTTGGTTTTTTTCTGATCGATCATTACCTCTGATCAGTCTGTGTCGTCATCTGAGTGGAGCGGCATTTTCGCAAGTATAAAACGCTGCAGGGTTTTTTATGTTGTTATTTTTATTCAGGAGGCTGGTGCAGGGTCTGGTGGTGATGTTTGTCATCAGCCTGATCAGTTTTTCCATCCAGGATAATCTGGGTGATCCTCTCAGAGAGATGGTGGGCCAGTCCGTGTCAGAAGCTGAACGGGAGGTGCTGCGTGATGAACTGGGCCTGAACGATCCTTTCCTGGTGCAATATGGTCGCTTTATGTCCAGGGCGGTCCAGGGGGATCTGGGAACCTCTTACTTCTTTAAAGAGCCCGCTCTGGAAGTCATTATGGATAAGTTGCCAGCGACGCTTGAGCTGGTATTCAGTGCCACCCTGCTGATTATTTTGATCTCCATTCCAGCAGGTGTTTATAGTGCCATACGTCCGAACAGTTTTTTGTCCAAGTTGATTCTCGGAGTCAGTATTTTGGGTATTTCTGTCCCTGTTTTCCTGACTGCAATATTCAGTATTTATCTGTTTTCCATTGAGTTGGGGTGGCTGCCTTCCTACGGACGAGGTGAGTTAACCCACGTCTTTGGTAGCTGGGAAACCGGCTTCCTGAGCAAAAGTGGCTGGTTACATCTGATTCTGCCGTCTGTTTCTCTGGCCAGTATCATGTTACCTCTGTTTATTCGTTTGATTCGCTCAGAGATGGTGGAAACCCTGCACAGCGAGTATGTGAAATTTGCGAAAGCGAAAGGTCTGCAGAAAGCACGTGTTTACTTCCTGCACGCTCTGAAGAACACCATGTTGCCTGTTATTACGGTGGGGGGTGTCCAGATTGGAACCATGGTCGCCTATACCATCCTGACAGAGACCGTCTTTCAGTGGCCCGGCATGGGCTTCATGTTTCTGGAAGCGGTAAACCGTGTTGATACTCCCCTGATTGTTGCTTATCTGATCGTCGTCGGTGGCATCTTTGTGGTGGTGAATACCCTGGTCGATCTGATCTATGGCCTGATTAATCCAACTGTAAAACTGGCAGGAGGCAGCCAATGAGTGAGTTGCCCATGAATGAAGTAAGCGCACAAGAGGTGCCTTCTACCTGGCAAAAGATTCGTCAGTCCAATATCTGGCACAGTTTCGTCAATGACCGTCTGGCTATGTTGGCTGCTTTTATATTGACTGTTATGGTCGCTGCTGCCTTGCTGGCACCGGTTATTGCTCCGACGAATCCTTATGATCTCTCTACCATTGATATTATGGATTCCGAGATAGCGCCGTCCTGGAGTGAAGAGGGCGATGAGCGATTCCTGTTGGGAACAGACTCACAGGGCCGGGATATGCTGAGTACCATTCTTTATGGTGCCAGAATCTCCATTACCATCGGTTTCTTTGCGGTCCTTCTACAGGCGTTGTTGGGCATTGTTATTGGTTTGACGGCTGGCTACGCGGGTGGGCGAGTTGATAACTTCCTGATGCGGATGGCGGATATTCAGCTGTCGTTCTCCACTATGATGGTAGCCATTGTCGTGTTGGCTGTGTTTCAGGCGTCCTTTGGGTCAGAGTTGTACAGCAAGCTGGCAATGTGGATGTTGATTCTGGTGATTGGTATCGCAGAATGGCCACAGTATGCCCGTACCATTCGTGCGTCGGTCCTGGCTGAGAAAAAGAAGGAATATGTCGAGGCTGCCAAAGTCATGGGTTTTGGTTCAGGGCGTATTATGTTTCGACACATTCTGCCAAACTGCCTGTCTCCCATTCTGGTCATCTCAACCGTCCAGATTGCCAACGCCATTATCAGTGAAGCCGCCCTGTCTTTCCTGGGGCTGGGGATGCCTGTGTCGGAACCTTCATTGGGGTCGCTGATCTCAAGTGGCTTTGAGTATATTTTCTCTGGTAGCTGGTGGATTACGGTTATTCCAGGTGTCATCCTGGTCACACTGGTTCTGGTGATTAACCTGCTGGGTGATTGGCTGAGGGACGTGCTCAATCCCAAGCTCTATAAAGGTTAAGCGTCACTGACAAAAAGGCCGTTTTAGCGGCCTTTTGCTTTTTTCTCAGGGTGCAAATACCCTTTTGCTGCTCAATTGCCAGATCAGGACACCAGTGAAAATGGCAGCCATCAAAGGATTGAACCAACTGGTGGCGTCTGTGACCAACGTCCTTGAAATATCAAAAGCAAAGAGAACACCGAGGGCAATTAAACCGGTTGTCCATGCCAGGGCTTTATCTCTCCACTGGCAGGTTGCAGCAGTAAACCAAAAGGCCAGAACCGAGCCAAGAATAATATAATCGGTATTAACGCTTCTGGGGTTGAACATAACGTGATAGCAAGCAGCAAAACTCAATAAATAGATCAGGCCAGTCCTGGTACCATGACGGACAATGGCATAAAAGCAAACGGCCCAGGTCATGGCTGCCAGAATGATTTTCAAAATGTTCTGCAGGTTTTCCGGGACAGAGTAGTTGAAAAGTTGCATGGGAATGTTGAAGAAACTGGCCCAGTTAGGTGTTGTTACTCCCCGGTCAACGGCTGAGTCGGCCATCTCAAGAAAGTTGTTGTACTGTTCGAGTCCATAATCCAGGCCACCAAACACCAGAGGCAGTGACAGAAATGCCAATAGCATCAACGGTACTCTTAGCCAGAAAGGCCTGAACAGTGTGGTTACCAGCAGGAAGAAGACAATAAAGGTCGGTTTCAGGCTCATGATCAGAGCCAGAATCAGGGCTGCCGAGTTCCAGCGCTTCTCTATAATCTGGCTGATCACCAGCATCATGGCTGCAATGAGGATCACATTCACTTGCCCGTTTCTAAAGCCAGAGAAAGCAATGGGAACGGCAATCAGACTGAATAATCCAAACCTGTTAAAGAGGGTTTCCCCAGAGTATTCCTGAAAGTGTCTCAGCAGTCTCAGGCTGGCCCAGACATAAAGACCTATGATAAACAAACGCCAGAGCAGGTCAGCGAGAAATATGGGCAGTTTGGTGATCGGTACAAAAAGTACGGCAAAGGTGGGGGTATAGATGAAACCTCCTGGTCCCGAGTAGAGCTTTACCCGGTCGATCCACCGATCAGCGCCGAGCAGGTAGCTGTCCAGCACGGTGTGCTGACCCGGTTCCAGGGCGACTTTGACAAAGATCAGAATTACGGCCAGCCCCCAGAGAAACATTCCGAAAAGGGCCGCAGGATGATTTTTCAGGAGGGCTATGTCCTTCATCAGTGCTCGTTCTTTTTTAGAGTTATGACCGAAAACAGGTCACTTTCTCACTGGCTAAAAGAGATCTGTTTTTCACAAAGCTGATTACAACATACGATGAGAATGTCTTTTCTGCCAGTGGTCCGCATGAATTCCTGACAAATCAGCTGAAATTCTTTGTTCTTAAGGGCTAAAGGTGAAAACAGTGCATCTGAAAGGGGGGCAGGCTTTGTGTGCTTATCACTTCGATTTGCTGAGCAATTTGTTCAGCAAATCGAAAATGACTTCAGTGGGCATGAGCGCTCCGCAGGTGGTTGACGATCAGGTTTCAGGCTCAAGAGTCAGAGACAGTAACAAAGCAAAACCGTAAACGGTGGGGAGAAAAAGAGACAGGGTTAGAATAATGTAGTCCATGTTCATGATAGGGTACCTGCTGTTATTCTTTTTATATTGAGAGTGCCGCATCCTGCCTGGCTGTCAGTTTATCGGGTAATACAAGCTGGATGAGACCTCCTGAGCCTGACAGCTTTGTACCAATCTATCAGTTTGGGATAAGGTTTGAAAAGTAGTGATATCAGACATGGAGTCCTTATGCGATTAACTCTGTTGCTTTTTTCCTGGTGGGTGTTGCCATTGGCAATGGCTCAGGATGTTGTTTCTCTTAAGTCGAAACTGGTTCAGGGGGGCTTTTATATAGGGCAGGTGAAGCCGGGAGCTGGAGTTATCTACAAAGGCAGGTCTGTCAGAGTATCTGAGCATGGTCGTTTTATCATCGGGTTTGGACGGGATGCTCAACTCCGGCAAACCATTCGGTTGATCGCTCCGGGCGGTAAAAAAGAAGAACTCAGAATCGGATTATCAAAACGAGACTATAAAATTCAGCGAATTAATGGTATTGCCCACAAATACGTCAGCCCGGCGGAGAAAGTGCTGGGTCGAATATCGGGTGAAAACCAGCGGGTTAAATCAGCCAGACAGTTTGATTCCGTTCAGAAAGATTTTTTTGCCGGCTTTGAACGTCCGGCAGTGGGGCCTGTCAGTGGTGTCTATGGCAGTCAGAGAGTTTTTAACGGTGAGCCAAGGAGACCACATTTTGGACTGGATATTGCCGGCCCTGAGGGTGCTCCGGTAATAGCTCCGGCCAATGGTGTTGTTCGGCTGGCTGAGTCTGATTTGTACTTTTCCGGTGGCACGATCATTATCGACCATGGTTTCGGTATTACCACCAGTTACTTGCACCTGAGCCAGCTAAAGGTGGTTGATGGGCAGAAAGTAAAGAGGGGCGATGTAATTGGTGCTATTGGCGCAACGGGCAGAGTGACAGGCGCTCATCTTGACTGGCGGGCAAACTGGTTCGATGTCCGGCTTGATCCGGCTCTGATGATGCTTGAGTAGGGTTGAGTCTGGGTACTCTTCTCCACGGCGGCCCTGATTTTCTGATATGCCTTGTTATCACTTCTCGTTATCTGCACCAGAGCCAGTGAGGAGCCTGTTTTACTTAGCAGCCTGTCGGAATTAAGCGTCCGTAGCGAGGATTGCAAGAAATTGAGGATAAAAAATTCTGCTTCTG
>NZ_JAHHPQ010000312.1:0-12900 GCF_024606245.1 Endozoicomonas sp. SESOKO2 | reverse complement strand
GACCAATTTATTGCAACCGCAGTAGGACAGCCTTAAGTCCGACAGGCTGCTAGGGATTCAGCTTCCCCATCGAGATGAACAGGATAAAATAGCCAGCTGTCTGATGTCTATCGACCAAAAAATCGACGCCGTAGCCCGGCAAATAAAAACCATGGAAACCTTTAAAAAAGGCCTGTTGCAAAAAATGTTTGTCTAGAATGAGGTGTTTGTATAACAGCCTTCTACCTGAAAAAGCCATGAGGACACCCGATGAGTGAAGATATTCGCTGGATTCAACGCTTCGACAATTTTCAGCGTTCTACCAAGCAGATGGAAAACATTTTTGAGATTATGGATCGGAGGCCGCTCTCAGAGTTGGAGCGGCAGGGATTGATAAAGGCGTTTGAGTATAACTATGAACTGGCCTGGAATGTCGTCAAGGACTTTTATGAGTACCAGGGTGTTGCAGGTATTATGGGCAGTCGGGATGCGTTTCGTCAGGCGTTCAAGAGAGGACTTGTCAGTGATGGCAAGGTGTGGATGGATATGGTCGAAGATCGGATTAAAACCGTTCACACCTACCACGAAGAGGTGGCTGAAGAGGTTTTGCGGCATATCATTGATCATTACTTTTCAGCCTTGGTGGGATTGAGAAATACATTACTGGAGTGGTTAAAGAATCATGAATAAGGAGTTCGGGCTCCCTTGCGAAGACGTGTTACGTATTCGCAAGGCTCTGTTTCAGTTTCCTTTAGTGAATAAAGCTACTCTCTACGGTTCCAGGGTCAGGGGTAATTATCGTCCTGGTTCCGATATTGACCTGACCCTGGATATCAGTCCTGAGTGGACTACATCGGAAAAGAGTTATGAAGCTTACAAACTGCTGCTGGATGTGAGCGGAGTGCTTGATGACCTGAACCTGCCCTGGCTATTCGACATTTCTTTTCACCATCAAATTGACAATCCCAACTTGCTCGACCACATTCAACGGGTCGGCGTGGAATTCTACACCCCTGCAGCTTTTGCTGCCCAGCAGGAAAATGCCGAAAAGAAAAAACAATACTCTCAAGCGGCGACCCAGAGCGAGGCGCAATTGGAAGAAAACCTGATCAAGCGCCTGACCGGTCTCGGTTATGACCGGGTCGCCATCACCAGCATTGATGAATTAAAAGCCAATCTCAAGACTCAGTTAGAGAAACACAATAAGGTTGAATTGACTGAGGGCGAATTCAGGAAGGTGGTGAACCATCTCGACCAGGGCAGCGTCTTTGAGCGTGCCAAAACCCTGCGGGATAAAATGCAACTGACCCGTGACGATGGCTCTTCGCTTTATCTGGAGTTTCTGAATACCGAGCATTGGTGCCAGAATGAGTATCAAGTCACTCACCAGGTCACGGTTGAGGGTACTTATAAAAACCGTTACGACGTCACCCTGCTGATTAACGGCCTGCCTCTGGTGCAAATCGAGCTGAAACGCCGTGGCATGGAACTGAAGGAAGCGTTTAACCAGATTAACCGTTATCAGCGCCACTCCTTCTGGGCAGAAAGTGGTTTGTTCCAGTATGTGCAGTTGTTTGTGATTTCCAATGGTGTCAACACCAAGTACTATGCAAACAATCGAAAACAATCTTTCAAGCAAACCTTCTTCTGGACGGATAAAGACAACAACAAGACGACTGATCTGGAACTTTTTGCAGATGAGTTTCTGGAGAAGTGTCATCTTTCCAAGATGATCAGCCAATATATTGTGCTCCATGAGTCCGACAAGATTCTGATGGTTCTGCGCCCCTATCAGTACTATGCGGTGGAGGCCATTGTTGACCGTGTGGAGAACACGCGCAAGTTCGGTTATATCTGGCATACCACTGGCTCTGGCAAAACCCTGACCAGCTTTAAAGCTGCTCAAATTCTTACGGCTCTGCCGAAGGTGGATAAAGTGGTTTTTGTGGTCGACAGGGCCGATCTGGACTATCAAACCACTCGTGAGTTTAATCATTTCAGCAAAGGCAGCGTCGATGGCACTGTCAATACTCGTTCGCTGGTTCGACAAATAGCGGGTGATAACGGACTGATTGTTACTACCCTGCAAAAGCTCAATACCGCTATCAAAAAAACAAAGCATCAAGCGGCTATGGAGGCTTTACGGGACAAACGCATCGTCTTTATTTTTGACGAGTGCCATCGTTCTCAGTTTGGTGATACCCACAAAAATATTGTGAACTTTTTCACCGGGGCACAAATGTTCGGCTTCACGGGTACTCCGATATTCAAAGAAAACGCTACTATCAACGAACACGGCAAGCGCACCACAGACGACCTGTTTGAAAAAGCACTGCATAAGTACGTGATTACCAACGCTATCGCTGACGATAACGTTCTTAAGTTTTCCATTGAGTATTGGGGTCAGTTTGTTCAGAAGAGTGATAGCGGCACTGGTGAATGTTTTGATGAGAAAGTCACCGGCATCAATACCAAAGAGGTATTTGATGATCCTGTCAGGATAGAAAAGAATGTCGATTGGATTATTGAGAACCATCATCGTAAAACCCACAACAAGTCGTTCTCAGCCATGTTGTGTGTCAGCAGCGTTGATGCCCTGATAGCCTACTACGAGACGTTCAGACGCAAGCGTGAAGCTGGGATGCATGATTTACGGGTTGTGACTATTTTCACCTATGGCACCAATGAGGATGATGCCGACGCTAATGGGCTGATTGGAGATCCTGACTTCGAAGCTTTTGATAACAAGAACAGGCAAGGCGGTGAAAACAAACACAGCCGGGAAAAGCTGGAAGCGTTTATTGCTGATTACAACGCACTCTACAAAACCAGTCACAGCGCAAGGGATAGCAGTGCTTTTTACGCTTACTACAAAGACATCGCCAAGCGCATGAAGGAACGGGACAGGGAAACTTTTCAGGACAAGGATCGTGCCGATATTCTGTTGGTGGTGAATATGTTCCTGACCGGGTTTGACGCCAAAAAGCTCAACACCCTGTATGTCGATAAAAATCTTAAATATCATGGTTTGTTGCAGGCTTATTCCCGAACTAACCGAACGCTGAGCGAGCTGAAGTCCCAAGGCAATATTGTTTGTTTCCGCCCTTTGAAAAAGAATACCGATGATGCCATCCAGCTTTTCTCCAATACCGATGCAGACGGCACCATTTTTGTAGAGCCTTACGATCGGTATACAGAGTTATTCAATCAGGGCGTTCTGGAACTCATGGTGATTGCTCCGACACCTCAGGATGTGGATGCCCTCATCAGCGAAGATGACCAGCTGAAATTTGTCAGGGCTTTCCGTAAGCTCATCCGTATGCTTAATGTGCTTAAGTCTTTTACAGAGTTCAATTTTGTGGATCTCGATTTAGACGAGCAAACCTTTGAGGACTACAAGAGTAAATATCTGGATATTTATGACCGTACTCGTTCTGACAGGGAAGCAGGGGTCTCGATTATTGATGAAGTCGATTTCGAACTGGAGCTGATTCAACGGGACGAAATCAATGTTACCTACATCCTCAGGCTCCTGGCTGATCTGCAAGGATCAAAAGACGCTTCATCTAAAGAGTTTGAGCAAAAGAAAAAAGGCATCATCGATTTAATGAATAATGAAGTTCAGCTTCGCAGCAAGCGGGAGCTGATTGAGAAGTTCATCAATGACTGTATGCCAGACCTCACAGCTGAAGACGAGATAGAGGAAGTCTTTGACCGATTCTGGAGTGAGGAGCGTAAACAGGCTGTTAAGGGCTTGTGCTCCGCGGAAAACCTGAATCAACACGCCCTTTACCAGATGATGGAGGATTATCAGTTCACTGGCAAAGAGCCACTGCGGGAAAGGGTTTTTTCTGCCCTGTCCGTCAAGCCGAAGTTGCTTGAACGAAAAGCTATTTTTGAGCGTATAGTCGGTCGATTTAAAGAAATTATCCGCATTTTTGATGAAGACATTGGTGACTTGCCGTAAAACCCAAGCTTTTGTTTTGCAATTTATTGGATTGCCGGTATGATATGGCGCCTTTATTAAAGCCTTGGTATCTGGTCGCAAGATGCTGAGGTATTCCTTTGGAGAAAGAAAATGTCTGAAGCTATCGCTCTGAGCGCTGTTGTACGCAAGGACGTAGGGAAAGGTGCGAGCCGCCGCCTGCGTCGTGCAGAACGGGTACCTGCCGTTATTTATGGTGGCGAGCAGGAACCCGCGCAAATTACTCTGGAAGCCCGTGCTATCCGTAAGGCACTGGAATCCGAATCTTTCTACTCCCAGATTGTTACCCTGGACGTAGAAGGTGCTTCCCAGCAGGTTATCCTGAAGGACCTGCAGCGTCATCCGGCAAAAGACTTTGCTATGCACCTGGATTTCCTGCGTGTTGACGCTGCTCACGCGGTAACCACTCACATCCCGCTGCACTTCCTGAACGAAGACAGCTGTGTAGGTGTGAAAGCCGGTGGCGCTATCACTCACGCTCGTGTTGAAGTAGAAGTTAAATGTCTGCCTGCTGACCTGCCTGAATTCATCGAAGTTGATATGGCGGATGTTGAGTTGGGTGGTCACATCCACCTGACTGACCTGACCATGCCTGCAGGTGTTGAGCTGGTTGCTCTGCAGCAGGGTGAAGGCCACGATCTGGACGTTGCTTCTGTTCAGTCTACCCGTGGCGGTAAAGAAGAAGCTGAAGAAGCAGCTTCTGAAGAAGAAGGCGGCGAAGAGTAATCAGCTTTTTTTATGGTTCGGGGCTGTATATGCAGCTCAGGGCTATGGAGGATGTTATGGCGAAGGATCACTCGATCAGGCTGGTTGTCGGACTCGGCAACCCTGGTGCTCAATACGATGATACTCGCCATAATGCCGGCTTCTGGTACGTGGAGCAGTTGGCCCGGGCCTACGGTACCAGCTTGCAGCCCGAGAAGAAATTTTTTGGTTTAGCTGCCCGCGTTACCATCGGTGGACAGGATGTCCGTCTGCTAAACCCGACCACATTCATGAATCGCAGTGGTCAGGCGGTGGGTGCGATCAGCACCTTTTTCAAGATTCCTTCCCAATCTATTCTTGTTGTTCACGATGAGCTGGATCTGCCTGCTGGTATCGGTCGTCTGAAGCAGGGCGGTGGGCACGGTGGACATAACGGTCTTCGGGACATTATTTCAGCATTGGGAAATAATAAAGACTTTCTGCGTTTGCGTCTGGGTATTGGTCATCCGGGCGAGAGTAAGGAGGTGGTTAATTATGTGCTGAACAAGCCTTCCGTGGCGGATCGTCAAAAGATCGACTCGGTGATCGACGAAGCCATCCGCATCTCTCCAGAAGCCTTCAATGGTGCTCGTGCCAAGGCCGTTCAAGAGTTACATACCTTTAAAGCCTGATTTTACGATGGCTTGATATCCAGTTTGGGGATTGGCCAGTACTCTCTGTCATTGCGCATGTTTTCTCCCCGTTTCAAAGCCTGATCCACCAGTTTACAGATCAGGATGTCAAAGGGTATTCCTGCGTGTCTGGCACCGTCTGGAAACAGGCTGGTGGGTGTCATTCCCGGCAGGTTGTTCAGTTCTGCAAATACCGGCTCTCCTGATTCCGGAACGATAAAGTCAGAACGACTCAAGTCCTGACAGCCTAAAATCTGGTGTGCCTTGAGTGCAATCTGTTGAACTTTCCGACACTGATCCTCCGAAATTCTGGCGGGGATCACATGATCACTGAGGCCCGGTGTATAGCGGTGAACATAGTCATACCAGGCACCATCTGGTGTGGTAATTTCGGTAACGGGCAAAACCTGGTAGTCGTCATCCAGATGGAGAACGCCGGCAGTGATTTCCCGACCGGTGACAAACTCTTCGACCAGGAGTTTTTCATCCATTTGCAGGCCGGTTCTCAGTTTACTCATCAGGTCTTCATAGCCCACGGCAAACTGGATACCGATACCGGAACCCTGCCCCGATGGTTTGATGATGACCTTATGTCCAAGGGATTCGATACAGTCGAGGGTGGCGTCTTCACAGTTCTCATTACGATAGACGACTCTGTCCTTAGCCATAGGGATGCCGACAGATTGAAGCAGGCGTTTGGTAACCACCTTATCCAGAGAGCAGGCGCTTGCCAGGGCTCCGGAACCCACATAAGGAATGCCCATAATATCCAGCAGCCCTTGCAGGCGGCCATCTTCGCCGTAGGGGCCATGGGCGACAGGAAAGGCAACGTCAACCTGTTGGGCTACGAGTTGTTCCGGAAGTGTTTCGTCGAGTTCCAAATGGACAGCTCTCCCATAATGTTCTTCCAGGCAGGGGGTGATACGGTTTGCCGAGAGTCTGGAAACATCTGCTTCCGGAGACAGGCCTCCACAGATGATGGCAATCGTTTTACTTTTGTCGGGCATTCGTCTAATGGCTTCAGTTTGGGCTGTGATCAGTCAAGCCTAGTACATAAGCCAAATCTGACCAGTCTGGTTTATGAGTCCATTTAGAGTCTGTCTCTGTCTGGTTTTATCCTGAGCCATTTAAAAAATTCCGGTGTCGCCTGCTTGAGCCAGAGAAGCTGGTATTTCAGGGTTAGATTTAGCCAGCCTCTATCACGATACTTTCTTGCGCTGGTGCCCAGTCTGGTCCGACAGGGGTGGAGGTGGATCTTGTTTTGCCGGGCTTTCCAGACAAATACATGATCTTCGCCGTAGCCAGTGTTGGTAGGATAGCCCTTCAGGTTTAGAAACTGTGTCCTGCTAATGCAAAACCCTTGATCTCCATAAGGACACCCCAGAACATTGGAGCGGAATCTGGCTCCCCATTCGTTGATGGATAACCGGAGGGTATGCTTGTCGTAAAACCAGAGATCAAAATAAAACAATCGTTCTGGATGCTGATTAATGGCATTCAATAAACTCTGAACGTTTCCTTTGTTCAGTATTGTGTCTGCATGCAAAAACCAGAGGTAGTCACCTGTGGCTTCTCGAGCTCCTGCGTTGAGCTGGCAGGCACGTCCTTGTTCTGCAGTGCACCAAAACCATTTGAGATGAAGCAAAAGGGGTGGAAGTTGATCCAGTTTGGCAGGGCGCTGCTGGTCCTTATAGCCAACGAGGATAATCTCGCTGCCAGCTGGAAGCAGGCTAAATTGTTCAAGAAGAACCGGCCATTCTGGCTCACCGGGACCCAGAGGCACGATTACTGTTATGCTGGACATGACTATTTTTGCAATACTTCGAGCAATGCTTTTTGTTCCTGACCCAAGTTGTTCTCAGGGGAGAGTAGTGCTGATTTCAGTGCGCTCCTGCAGTTGCATTGGGTGTTGTCGTGAGGCGTTTCTTGTTGTTGTTTCAGATACTGTCTTAACAACTCTCTGGCCAGTGCCAGGCTTCTGTCGTATCTGGCAACGATCTGCTCAACACTGGCGTGGGCTGAAGGATCGTCCTTCCAGCAGTCATAATCGGTGGCAATGGCGATGGTTGTATAACAGAGTTGAGCTTCTCTCGCCAGAAACGCTTCAGGCACATTGGTCATGCCCACAACGTCGCACTGAGCGGCATTTTTCAGGAACAGGCTTTCTGCACGACTACCCAGCCTGGGACCGTCAACGCAGGCATAGGTTTTCTCTTTGTGCAGTCCTATCTCTGCTGAGTTAGCAGCGCTGAGCAGCTGTTCTGATTGATGATGACAGCTCGGTAGTGCAGTGGAGACGTGAGCGACAAGACCGTTACCGAAAAAGCTTTTTTCCCGCTGTCCTTTTACAAAGTCGAAGTACTGACTGACCAGAGATAATTCACCAGGCGCAATTTCCTCCTGCAGGCTGCCCACCGCAGAAAGGCCTATTACCCGAGTCGCCCCCAGACTTTTTAATGCCCAGATATTGGCTCGATAATTGACTTCATGGGGCAAGAGTTCGTGGCCACTTCCATGTCTGGGCAAGAACAACAGCTTTTGTTGATTAAAAAGACCTGTCGTTATTGTACCTGAATGAGAGCCGTAAGGTGTTTCAATCTTCTGCTCATTCAATACCTCAAGTCCATCGAGTTTATAGATGCCTGTTCCGCCAATCACTGCCAGCATAATGTTTCCTTTTCATTGTGGTGAATTAATCAGACAACTGTTGGATCTGGTCGGGAAGCTGATTTACCCACACTCTGATCTCGTCTCTTACACGACGGTAAATTGCCAACGATTCTTCTTCTGTTTTCACCGATTTAGCCAGTCGGGGAGGGTCATCGAAACGTTTGAGTATGATCTGCCCCTCTTTGGGCGTTGGGCAGGTTTTATGGGCGTGATCACAAACGGTGATAATAAAGTCGAAATGTTTCTGATTCAGATCTTCAAGGGTCTGCGACAGCTGTTGGCTGATATCAATGCCCGCTTCCTGCATGACCCTGACTGCGGATGGATTGAGCCCGTGGGCTTCCAGTCCAGCGGAGAAGGTCTCATAGCCTGAAGGGAGCAGGTTTCTGGCCCAGCCTTCCGCCATCTGGCTGCGGCAGGAGTTACCTGTGCAGAGGAACAGTATCCGGGTTTTATCCATCATAAATTCCTTTTGATGTATTGATGATTAGAGTTCGCTGCAGGAAGAACCGAAAGCAAAACAGCTGTAACAGCGGTGGTGTTTCATACTGATGGTTTGAGTCAGGCTCGTTCGTAAATTTTTCCCCAGGTTGTACTCGCTATCGTCATCCACCAGTGTGCAGGCATAAACCTGCATCTGCCCATTCTGTTTGACCATCATTTTGGAAAACGCGCACATAAATTGACGACGACTCTCTTCTGTCTGGTAGCGGGTCATACAGTCTGTGCTGACATGGGGGACATCCGGTAAAGAACCGGGTGGCAGGAAATCCGGAAAGGCCACTTGTTTCATATTGACCGGCAAACCGTTCAGTTCAAAAAGATCCCTGAAGGCCTGCTCAACCTCTGCAGTGTTTTCGTCTGCTTGCATATGTCTGGCGACTGATACGTTAAAGCCCTTTTCATGGAGTAATTTCAGTCCTGAAAGAGCGGTGGCAAAACTGTCTTTACCCCGTCCTGCGTCATGCTGTTCAGCGTTTGGGTGGTCCAGGCTGACTCTCAGGGAAATGGAGTAAGGGTTATCACTCAAACGGGCCAGTTCATCGAGCCTTTTGATCATGGGTGTTGTGCCGTTGGTCAGAACCAGGCAGGGGCGATGCTGAGAGGCGTAGTCCAGAATCCGGATAATGTCTTTGATGACAAAAGGCTCACCTCCGGTAAGTGAGAACTGTTCAACACCCAGCTCAAGTGCTTCATCAATATATGGTTTTACTTCTTTGAGAGTGGGGGCATCCAGCCTCTTGCTGGCCGGACTTGAACCTTCCAGACAAAAGCTACAGGAAAGATTGCAGCGGGTTCCGGTATGAAACCAAAGCTCTTTCAATTGATGAGGTTTGATATAGCCTCTGGGGCTGCCATCAGGCGTAAAGTGCCAATTCTGGCTTTTAGCGTTTGGAGGTGTATCGGTTAGCAGCATGATCCATTACTTCCTGTGTTCTCATTGGTCGAAGATGAGAAGGGCAATGAAATTCCGCAGTCATCAAAAATGCCATAGTGGGTGCTGAAGTTGCCAATGAATTCAAAGTGTTCACGGAATCTTGTGTCGTGCAACATTCTCCAGGTGTTGCCGCAAACCGGGAAAACCTTGCCTTGGGTAATGGGATGATGTCCATCCAGATAGAAGGTGTCGGGGTGGTGATCAATCGTGCCTTTATAGATCACAGCCTGCCCATAATCCTCACAATGACTTTCCAGTTCTGGTAGTTTGAACAATCGATAAGTCGCAGAGAAAAACCGGATGTTACCTACTCTGGCTTCTATCTCACTATTATTGATGGTGACAGGCTTGTCTTCCACAAGCCTGGGATCCGTGAAACCGGCCTTTTTAGCCAGATTCAAAAAGTCATTCCAATAAAGAGCGCCACTCAGACATTCTCCATAAAGAACCGGATCATTAACCAGTTCAGCGGGAATGCGGCGATCAGAATAGACGTCAGAGAAGTAGAGTTCGCCGCCTGATTTTAGCAGACGCCAGGCTTCCCTGAGTACCGCTTCCTTGTCCGGAGAAAGGTTGATTACGCAGTTTGAAATGATCATGTCGAAGCTGTTTTCTTCAAGGCTCAGTTGATCCAGCTTCTCAATATAGCCTTTAAGGAACTCTGTGTTGGCTTTTGAATAGCCGAATTTTTCCCGGTGGTATTCGACATGTCGGTTGGCTATGGCAAGCTGTTCGTCTGTCATGTCGACACCGACGACATAACCCTGCTCTCCTACCATCTGAGCCAGAGCATAACAGTCACGACCCGATCCGGAGCCAAGATCCAGTATTCTGGCGCCCTGTAGTTGCTCAGGGCAGACCAGTCCGCAGCCGTAATAATGGCTCAGAACCTCGTCATGTATGTTGGCAAGAGCGCTTTTCAGATGGCCTGGCATGGCTGTATCTGTGCAGCAGGCATTGGTCTGGAGGTCGTTGCTGCCCTGAAGGGTCTTGCCATAGTAATTCTGTACTGTTTCATGCATGAGGGGTGTCTCCTTGTTTGAAAACAGTTCTAATGTGTTTTGCCAGTGCCCTTCGGGCAGGTCGGTTGTCACTATTCAGTTCGGGGAAAACTCCGAGCAAATCCTCTGAATGATCAACATCCTGACCAGAAAGAGCATAGCCGACGGATAAGCATGATTGACGACAAAGTTTGGCCAGTGAAGCTTCCAGAGATTCTGTGCTCCAGGGCAGGTTTGAAAGGTCAGGCCAATGAGTTCGGTTTGCCATGATGGTGACACCGCCATCACTGGCCTTGCTGAATACTGTGTCGTATGTCTTGAGTCTTTGTGCTGCGTCCGAGAGGTGCCTGAAGCTGAGTGTCGGAGAGTCACTGCCGATATAGATGAGGCTTTCTTTTCCCTGGCGTCTCAGTTCATTGTCGATGTGATTCAGTCTCGCACCGAGGTTACCTGAGCCTTGGGGTACTATCAGGGCGTGCTCGTCTTCCAGAAGCTGACTGGCCCAGACACAGTCGCTTTCATGAGAGGGGGCAATTACCTTTTGGCCTGGCCACTCTGATAAATCTTCCAGCGCGCAAGCAAGCAGGTGTTGAGCAACAGTCAGAGCCTCTTCAGTCCCTATGTCAGCAGCGAGACGCTGTTTTCCCTGACGTAAGGTTGGTTTCTTGCACACAAGTATTAATGTTGTCTTTTGTATCAGATTAAGTTCGTGGCCCATCATTATTCTTTGATTTAGATTTGGCTGATGTGAACGAAAGAGCGAGATTCCCGTCTGCTATTGCATACCTATACTGCAGAAACTGTGATTTGGATTCATGGCTCTGGTTATTTTTTCAAAGCTTTCTGTGAGATTGTCTGCATGCCAGCTGCTGTTATGCTGACGTAGGAATCTCGTTAGTTTGGGTTAGTATAAATCCGGGAGCAACAGTCAGGCATAATACTGGTGTCAATTCAGGTCGGGCTTTATAATCGTTCCCCAAATTTTTTGAATTTCCCCTGGTAACTTTTTATGGGCTTTAAATGTGGCATCGTTGGTCTGCCCAACGTCGGCAAATCAACACTGTTCAATGCTTTGACCAAGGCAGGGATTGATGCAGAAAACTTTCCTTTCTGTACTATTGAACCAAATTCGGGTGTCGTGGCTATGCCCGATCCTCGTCTGAACAGGCTGGCTGAAATTGTTAAGCCTGAGCGTGTGTTGCCCACTACTATGGAATTTGTCGATATTGCTGGCCTGGTAGAAGGTGCCTCCAAGGGTGAAGGTTTGGGCAACAAATTCCTGGCTAATATTCGTGAGACAGATGCTATTGCCCACGTGGTTCGTTGCTTTGAGAATGACAACGTTATCCATGTGGCCAACAAGATCGATCCGGCGGCGGATATTGGCATTATCAATATCGAGCTGGCCATGGCCGACCTGGAAAGTTGTGAAAAGCAGCTGCAGCGTGTAACCCGTGTAGCCAAGAGTGGCGACAAGGATGCAAAAGCCCAGAAAGCCCTGCTGGAAAGAATTGTTCCTCATCTGGAAGAGGGTCGTCCTGTTCGTTCTCTGGATATGACTGACGAAGAGCAAAAGCTGACTAAAACCTTCCATCTTCTTACTACGAAACCCACCATGTACATTGCCAACGTCGATGAAGATGGCTTTGAAGATAATCCTTACCTTGATGTTGTCCGTGACATTGCTCAGAGCGAGGGTTCCGTTGTAGTGACTGTCTGCAACAAGCTGGAAGCTGAGATCGCTGAACTCGAAGACGAAGAGCGGGATGAATTTCTGGCCGATCTGGGTATGGAAGAGCCGGGCCTGGATCGTGTGATTCGTGGTGGTTATGAACTGCTTGGACTGCAGACTTACTTCACTGCGGGAGTTAAAGAGGTTCGCGCCTGGACCGTGAAGATCGGTGCCACGGCACCTCAGGCCGCAGGTGTGATCCACACTGACTTTGAGCGTGGATTTATTCGTGCTGAAGTGACGGCTTATGATGAGTTCGTTCAGTACAACGGTGAGCAGGGTGCCAAGGAAGCCGGTCGTTTGAGAGTTGAAGGCAAGGACTATATCGTTAAAGATGGCGATGTGATGCATTTTCGTTTCAACGTCTGATTCAAGCGGGGCGGCTTGTTCAGTTAGCCCTGTCTTTTATATCGGGTGTTGTCAGCATATAACGTTCTGGAAAGAGCTATTGAATGTTGCTATTGACATTGATCTTATTCAGACAGGTGTGAATGGATGCGCTGACCGTGCGTTTCGAGAAAATGAAAGGATTTTGAATAAGGCAAAATTCAGTGTCTTTAAAAATACGAAACAGCGATAGGGGTTTTCTGAAGGTGCCCAAAAAAGCCGCTTAAACAGTTGACAGGACAGTGTTAAATCCTGACAATGCGCACCATCTTTCGGCGGCTAGGTAGCTCAGTTGGTTAGAGCACAGCACTCATAATGCTGGGGTCGGCAGT
>NZ_JAHHPQ010000311.1:0-2636 GCF_024606245.1 Endozoicomonas sp. SESOKO2 | reverse complement strand
GTGAAAAAGCCTATAGGTTGGGGGAGGGCCTCCGGGGCTTCCTGCCCGGATGATTCTGATGGCGGGCCGGGTTGTTGGTTGTGTCCAGAGCCAGGCATCATAGTAGTGATCGTAAACGGGTGATCCTGACTCGCTCCCGGGAGTTCCACCGAGTTAAACGACGGTGAATCGGAGTTCCAATAGCTTTTTAAGAGCAAGCCGACAACAGCAACCACTTTTACAGATATCTCTGAATGAGGGTTGGAGCATATTGGAGTGTCTTTGGTGTTGACAATAAAACGTTCTGTTAACGGTTCGGTCTGGCAGACGAAAGACAACGTCAGTAACAGCAACCGCGGTGCCACAAAGATTGAGTATTGAATAATTCTATCCCTGCATGCTGATTTGTTCAGAGCAAAGATAGATCAAGAAAACAGCATGAAACGGCGGTTGTCAGATCAGGGACTGAGGTCATCGTTCAGATCCACAACAGGAGACTTGCGTTTTAGATGCATTCTTTTGTGATTCAAAAGGGCTTTAGTATTCTTGCAGGCTTTCCCGCATGGCTGCGGCTGGCCATCCTTGCGAACCACGGTCACGTCACAGTTTTTTTGTTTGCTGTGGTATCCGGTTTTGTGATTCGACAGGGCGTGAGCATTCTTACAGACCGTCCCGCACGGCCGCGACTGACCATCCTCCCCAATCACGTTCACGTCACAGGTTCGTTCCCCGGTGTGGTTTCTTCTTTTGTGATACGAAAGGGCTTTAGCATTCTTGCAGACTTCTTCGCATGGCTTCGGCTGGCCATCCTCCCCAACCACGGTCACGTCACAGATTTGTTGCCCGGTGTGGTCTCTGATTTTATGATTCGACAGGGTTTGAAGATTCTTGCAGATCTTTCCGCATGGCCGCGACTGACCATCCTCCCCGGTCATGGTCATGTCACAGGTTTGTTGCACGCTGTGGTACCCACTTTTGTGAGCCGACAAGCTGTTGGCAGTCTTGAAGACCCTTCCGCAGGGCCGTTGCAGACCATCTTTACCGGTCACGGACACATTACAGGTTTGCCGCCTGCCGTGGTCTCTTTTTCTGTGATTCAACAGGGTTTGAAAATTCTTGCAGACCCTTCCGCATGGCCGAGACTGATCATCCTCACCGATTACGGCTACATTACAGGCTTTTTGCCCGGTGTGCTGTCCGCTTTTGTGAATGTACAGAGCTGCGGCATTTCTGCAGACCTTTCCGCATGGCCGCGGCTGGCCATCCTCCACGATTACTGTCAAGTCACAGGTCTTTTTCCCGGTGTGTTGTCCGCTTCTGTGAACGTACAAAGCTACGGCATTTCTGCAGGTCTTCCCGCAGGGCCGTTGCAGACCATCGCTGCCGATCACGGGCACATCACAGGTTTGTTGACTCGTGTGGTCTCTGCTTTTGTGGTACGACAGGGCGTTAGCATTCTTGCAGAGCGTCCCGCACGGCTGCAGTTGACCATCCTCTGCGACCACAGTCAGGTCACAGGTTTTTTGCCCGGTGTGGTAGTTGCTTTTGTGAACCGAAAATGATTTCGCAGTCTTGAAGACCTTCCCGCATTGCAGCAGTCGGCCATCCTCCCCGAATATGATCAAGTTGCAAATGGCTTTCCTGGCGGGGACTTTTTTATCGATTGTCCCTGCAACCACTGAGTCTATGCCGATCCCGTCTGAGGCAACCCCGTTAACAGGGTTGCAAATAGAGCAGTATCTATCGGCCAAATGAGGGCATGAGCTTTGCCCGGGTGATGCTAATGTGTGATCTGTCGAACTTTCTTCACAATCCGGCGCTCTGCTTTCGGATAAATCGGAAGACTGCCGGAATTGACAAGTGCCATGACAGGGATGGACGAAACAATTTAAACCTAAAGTATGTGGATGTTGTTCAGGGCCTCCGCCATCCCCACCAGAGTCAGAATACAGTCGGCTAGTGAAAAAGCCTATAGGTTGGGGGAGGGCCTCCCGGGCTTCCTGCCCGGATGATTCTGATGGCAGGCTGGGTTGTTGGTTGTTTCCAGAACCAGGCATCATAGTAGTGATCGCAAACGGGTGATCCTGACTCGCCCCCCGTAGTTCCATCCAGTTAAACGACGGTGAATGGGGGTTCCAATAGTTTTTTAAAAGCGAACCGACAGCGGCAAACACTTCTAAAGATGCCCATGAATAAGGGTTAGAGCATAGATGAGTGTCTTTGGTGTCGACAATAAAACGTTCTGTCAACGGTTCGGCCTGACAGGCGACAGACAACGTCAGTAACAGCAAACGTAGTGCCGCAAAGAGTGAGTGTTTAATAATTCTATCCCTGCATTCTGGCTTTTACAGAGCAAGGATAGATCAAGAAAACCTTATGAAACGGCGGTTGTCAGATCAAGGACTGAGGTAATCGTTCTGGTCCACAACAGGAGACTTGCGTTTTCGATGCATTCTTTTGTGATATGACAGGACTCGAGCATTCTTGCAGACTTTTCCGCATGGCCGCGGCTGGCCATCCTTCCGAACGACAGTCACGTCACAGGTTGATTGTTTGGAGTGGCCTCTTCTTTTGTGATCCTTAAGGGCTTGAGTATTCTTCCAGACCTTTCCGCATGGCTTCGGCTGGCCATCTTCACCGACCACGGTCAAGTCACA
>NZ_JAHHPQ010000310.1:0-1283 GCF_024606245.1 Endozoicomonas sp. SESOKO2 | reverse complement strand
GCTTAGCTGATGGCAATTGAACTCAGCAGGTCCGGTGAGATGAAAGGAAAAATTGTGTTTTCCTGCTGCTATTAAATGTCAAATGAATGGCAGATAAATATGGAGGAAGACTGGCATCCCAAAAGTGACATAAAAGAGATTTCTTTATGCTTCAAAACTCTTAACTACGAATGGACAACACGGCGGCCGGAGCCAATAATATTGGGTGCTCACTCATGTGTCCTAACGGGGGTCTCCCTCGTTGTTAGAGCATTGATTCATGCGCCGCCTCCTAAGGGGCGGCGCAGTTCGTTGTGAGGGAATGATTGGTTGCGTTTGATTGGAGTCAAGGCTTAGTCGCAGGCTTTTTGCGTGCGGTCTTCCTGATGGTTTTCTTAACGGGCGATGTCTTGACGGGAAGTGCTGCCTTGCATACATCTTCGAAGATGCTGGCAAAGTGAATGGTCATGCCTTTTCGAATATAATCCGGCAGCTCATCGTAATCTCTTCGACATTCTTCCGGAATGATCAGGGTATGAATGCCTTGTCGTTTAGCGGCTATGACTTTTTCCCTAACCCCGCCAACAGCCAGAACTTTACCCGTGAGGGTCAGTTCTCCAGTCATGGCTATAGGGGCAGGCTTTGTATTCGTGGCAAGAGATAGCAGAGCGGTGGCCATGGTTATACCTGCTGAAGGGCCGTCTTTGGGAGTTGCTCCTTCAGGTACATGAAGATGGATAAAGGCTTTGTCAAAATAGGCTTCAGGAATGCCTAGCTTCTCGGCCTGACTTGAAACAAAGCTGTAGGCTATTTCAGCAGACTCTTTCATGACATCACCCAATTTGCCGGTTAGTTTGAAGCCCGCTCTCTGATGATGAATAAGACTGGCTTCTACAGGCAGGGTTGCGCCCCCCATAGCCGTCCACGCCAGACCAGTCACCACGCCAATACCTTCAATGCGCTTTTCTTTTCTGAAATAGGGCGCGCCCAGATAGTCAGATAGATTCCTGATCGTCACACTGTGACTCTCTTTCGAGCCTTCAAGTAGTTGAACAACAACTTTGCGAATAATTTTCTGTAGCAGTTTTTCAAGGTGTCTGACGCCAGCTTCCCTGGCATAGCCTTCAATGACTGCCTTGAGAGTGGCATCGGAAAATCGGATTTGGCTCTTTTTTAAACCGGACTGTTTCAAGAGCTTTGGCCACAGATGATTTTTGGCGATGGCCATTTTTTCTTCTGTGATATAGCCAGAGAGCCTTATGACATCCATTCGATCCAGAAGAGGGCCGGGAATCGTATCCAGC
>NZ_JAHHPQ010000309.1:0-1355 GCF_024606245.1 Endozoicomonas sp. SESOKO2 | reverse complement strand
TTACCCCGGCCTTGACGGTGAAGTGAAAGGTTTCATCGATGTATCCGGAAGCAAAAGTGCGATAATTAATAGAAATTTATTCAGCTTACCCACTGGCGACCATTTGTTGAGAGAAAGTGGCAGGATTGAAAGATATCGTAGAAGGTCTGTCGATCTATCTCAATAAAAAGCAGCATCGGGCTTCAGATTCTCGGACTCTCCAGCGTTATAACGCAGACTGCCATCGGTTTATAATTCTTGCAACCATGGTCACACTTCTCTAAAATCCTCCGCTCTTTGTATGCTGGGCGTGGTGTGCAGGCATCTTTCAGGTGGTTGTCATTTCAAGCCCATCTCCTTGCCTTACTGCTCTGAGAATGGAACGTATGTTTCATTTGAAGTGTGGGAGGCTGTTTAACCCGTAAGGAGCAAATAATGCGTCATTACGAGATTGTTTTTCTGGTGCATCCTGACCAGAGCGAGCAAGTACCAGGCATGATAGAGCGTTACACACGTGCTATCAGCGAAAACGGCGGTCAGGTACACCGTCTTGAAGACTGGGGTCGTCGTCAGCTGGCTTACCCAATCAACAAGATCCACAAGGCTCACTATGTTCTGATGAACATCGAGTGTAGCAACGAGATCCTGGACGAACTTACAGATAACTTCCGTTATAACGACGCAGTTATCCGTAACATGGTGATCCGTCGTGATGAGGCTGTTTCCGAGCCATCCATCATGATGCAGGCTGAAGAGAAGCGTGAGCGCCGTGACGATCGTCGTGAAGAGCGTCGCGAAGAAGCTGCTGAAGCGCCAGAAGCTGCTACTGAAGAAGCCGCTGCTGAGTAAGTCGTCCTTAATACTGTCTCTGGCTCAAGGCTGTTTCAGTCCAAGGCTGGCAGGATTAAGAACATCACCATTTGTTGAATTCAAGGAGACGTTGCAATGGCACGTTTTTTCCGCCGCAGAAAGTTCTGCCGTTTCACCGCTGAAGGCGTGAAAGAGATCGATTACAAAGATCTGAACACCCTGAAAGCTTATGTTTCTGAAACTGGCAAGATCGTACCAAGCCGTATCACCGGTACCAAAGCCCGTTATCAGCGTCAGCTGGCGACAGCTATCAAGCGTGCGCGTTACATCGCACTGCTGCCATACACTGATCGTCACTGATCAGTCGGCAAACTCTGGAACTGAAGGTATTGCTTGATGCGTAAACTGGCGGAACTGGTAATGAAAAGCCCGAAACATTCATTGTTTCTGGCGGTCATATTTGCCTGTATTCCCATGCTTTTCTGGTTAAGTGCGGCCATTGTATCCCTGGTGGTACTGCGTCGCGGCATTGACCACGGGCTGAAAGTCCTGATATGGGCTCTGTT
>NZ_JAHHPQ010000308.1:0-1355 GCF_024606245.1 Endozoicomonas sp. SESOKO2 | reverse complement strand
ATGTTTATGAGAGTTGTCAGGAATTAGATTTACTTGATGGGAGTGGGAGTACTTTATAAAAAGACCTGTGTCGTCTTACAGAATAGAAGCTTCTGAAAAAAAGCTTTTTACCAATTCTGTTCATGGTAGGCTCGCCATTTCGGTGCTATACAATCTGACGCAAACATCAATGAATGAGCCTGAGCCTTATGTCAAATGACGTACGAATTTGGCCCAATAGCGAATGGATTCACAGACGCTGATTTTTAAGTCTGGATCTATGAGACGCTCACAACAAAACAAAATTTTCTACTCAGTAGTTCGATCACTGCTTCTGCTAGTGACAATAATGTTCGGGGAATCGCTGCCTGCACTGGGACTCGTCGGCTCAAACCCGCTGCCAGCTCATTTCTTGTATGCCGGTAAGTTAGCTGAACCTGAACTGCCCAAGCCTCTTCGCGGGTGTCACAAAACGCTGGTTCCCATGCTTTCAGGCCCTGCGGATCCCAGCGGTGGGAATGAGTTGTTGCCCCTGCCCTTTTGGTCAATGAAGCCAACCCGCCACATTAACCTGTTGGCTATGTCCCCTGAAGTTCCGGAGAACACTTCCAATATGCTGATAGCCACGGGGGCTGCCGGGGGAGATGATGGCGATAAGCCACCTGACGGAAACCACTGGGATTCTCACCCGGAGCCCCAGCCTGACGTTCCCCTTGCTCTCAGCCCTGTTAAAAAATGCCTGCAACATAAAAGACAACTCCTTCGAATGTTACGCATTAAACGTCTATGGGCAACTATGACAGGCCAAACCACGCTGGCCCGGATTTTGTCAGACCGGATCATGGTGACTGAAGCGGATCTTCTGGATCTGGAAAGATCAGATCCCGACACGATGCATCCGGGGCTGATTGGGAGATGGTTGGCAGGGCATGATCAGGAACTCTGTGTTTACCGTGAGATCATTTCTGGCAAATATTCTGGCCGACAGGCGGGCACCAGGAAAAAGAATCAACCCTCCAGAATAATCAAAGCATCAACCACCTCGACAACAGGCCAGATGAGCGGAGCCGCTGCCCGTAAACAGACAACCGGTTCGGCGGGCGACAGTGGTGATGGAGACGATGAGTCACTGAAACCTTCAGCAGAGCAGGATACCAGAGGTTCGGTTGTCACTTGTTCGAAGTGTCACAAGCCACTGAATCAACAGGAATTAAGTCGGATAGCCAATGAAGCAGCCGTTTCAGCGTTTTTATGCAACAACTGCCTGGCGGGTACTCACGGTCAAAAAAGAGCAAGACAACCCCAGAAAGAAACAGAGCCGGATGCATCAGAACCTGATCAGAAAAAAAAGAAGGGCTCGGGCAGAAAGAGAAATC
>NZ_JAHHPQ010000033.1:0-1205 GCF_024606245.1 Endozoicomonas sp. SESOKO2 | reverse complement strand
TGACTAATGAGACGCCTGTCGCCCTTACCATTGCCGGATCAGACAGTGGTGGTGGTGCCGGTATACAGGCAGACCTGAAAGCCTTTTCAGCACTGGGCGCTTATGGCTGCAGTGTCATTACCGCTCTGACTGCCCAGAATACTCAGGGCGTTCAGGGTATCCTTGACGTTGAACCCGCCTTTGTCCGTCAACAGCTGGATTCAGTATTCTCGGACCTCGCTATCAGGGCCGTAAAAGTGGGCATGTTGAGCCAGCCAGATGTTATCACGACGGTAGCGGATACTCTGACTCACTTCGGTCCGGCTTATCTTGTGGTTGACCCTGTAATGGTGGCTACCAGCGGTGATGTTCTGCTACAACAGGCCGCTATTGAGACCCTCAGGCAATCACTGATTCCCAAAGCCAGCCTGATCACACCCAACCTGCATGAAGCTGCGGTGCTGCTTGATCGTCCATTGCCCAAAAATCCCGACCAGATGATCGATATGATTGAGCCTCTTCTGGCGCTGGGCTCTGAAGCGGTCCTTCTGAAAGGTGGTCACCTGAGTGGCGACAA
Organism: Endozoicomonas sp. SESOKO2; assembly: GCF_024606245.1. Classification (NCBI taxonomy): domain Bacteria; kingdom Pseudomonadati; phylum Pseudomonadota; class Gammaproteobacteria; order Oceanospirillales; family Endozoicomonadaceae; genus Endozoicomonas; species Endozoicomonas sp. SESOKO2. The sequence continues at coordinate 649 of NZ_JAHHPQ010000033.1, read as the reverse complement.
TAGTGATAATAAGGCCGTCGATTTTTATCACGACGGTACGTCTCTGCACCGACTGGAATGCAACTGGATAAACACCAGTAACACTCACGGTACAGGCTGTACATTGTCCTCAGCCATTACCGCATTACTGGCTCGTGGTTACACCATGAGAGAAGCCATCCCAGAGGCTAAAAAATACATTGCGCAAGCCATTGCCCACGCCGATCAGCTGAACATAGGCCAAGGCAACGGACCTGTACACCACTTCTACAAAATCTGGTGATCTGGTCTGAATGTTTGATGTCGCAGTAAGAGATGCTGCTTTGCCTGTCTGGCATCAAAAAAGTAAATCAGATTTCATCGTGATACGGTAGTTGCTTTATCTGTTCCAGTGACTGCACTGGAACTCTTACAGCGTTGTTTCTGTCAAATACCTTACTTTCTGGATTGTATTCTTCGTAGATAAATTCCTTATCATCAGCTTTTAGAATTCTGGTAGTAGCTAAAAAACCATCAGGCGGGCAAATACATTCGTTTGGGCGTGGTTTAATATTATCTGGATCAGCGTCTTTGCAGCCATAGTCTAAGATCAACTTTTCCTCTGAGTCTCTCGGGAAAAACCATACACCAGAAATACCTATTACTTTATGACTAAGTCCCGGAATGTCCA
>NZ_JAHHPQ010000307.1:0-1691 GCF_024606245.1 Endozoicomonas sp. SESOKO2 | reverse complement strand
GACGAAGGAGCAGGTGGAAGCCTTTATCTCCATGCCCTGCCTGAAAGAGGGCTGGCAGCCGGGTCGGGACGAGGCCGTTAAAGATAAGCCCATCGACTGGGAACTGCTCATGCACATTGCTTCCATGAATCATGGCAAAGGCTTCCCGACCAAAGAGCAGGTGGAAGCCTTTATCTCCATGCCCTGCCTGAAAGAGGGCTGGAGGGAGGGTTGCGATGAAGCCGTTCAAAACAACCCGATCGATCGGAAACTGCTCATGCGCATTGCTTCCATGAATGATGGTAATGGCTTCCCGACCAAGGAGCAGGTGGAAGCCTTTATCTCTATGCCCTGCCTGAAAGAGGGCTGGCAGCCGAACCTTGATGAGACCGTTAAAGACAGCCCGATCGATCAGAGACTGTTCGCGCATATTGCCTGCATAAGTTCTCGACAGGGCTTCCCGGCTGAGGCGGACTTAAAAGTGTTTGTTCAGTGGCTGCCAGTGAACAACAGGAAACATTGCCTGAAGATGACCAGCCGGGTGTTTAAAGGCTCCGGGCTGCCCGAACAAAGCCTGTTGACGGCGAACGAGAGAGCATTTCGCCCATATCTTCCCGATCTTCCGGAACTCGCTATAGAGAGTGACTGCGAGATCAGTGATTCCGATGATGAGTGGGAGGAAGACGATGCAATGAATGTATTGCCGTCGTTCAGTTCGGCTCCCAAAAAATGGCGTATGACGATTGAAGAAACCATGAAAGTCCTGGCGCTGTTCAGTTCAGCCTCCAGAGAGTGGCGCATGACGATAGCGGAATTTGAACAATACCTGACCGCTTTCACAAACGCCCGCAACGAAAGAATGCAGGTGCTTTATGCCCTGGCATCGTTGATACCCATGCTCTTCAATCATGGCGGCGCCGGTGTTCGCTTCTGGCTGGCGAGACATAATGAACACCAACAAGACCAGAACGTACTCAGCAAGGCGCTCTCAATTCCCGCCTCCCTGGATACTGTAAAATTTGCCCTGACGCAGCTGCCTGAATCCGAGTGTCTGGATTACATTACGTTGTGTAAAAACCTGAGCCCGATTCCTGACAAAGCGCAATGGCAGGCACTGGAGCCACTGAGGCAAAAGCTCAAGCGGCAATTTATCCTGACACAAAGCAGTCGATGGACGGTAGAGATTATCTGCTCACAGCCAGAAGCTAAACGGCCGGGCTATGTTGAAAAGTTCGATAGTTTCTCCGAAACGGTTCCTTCCATCCGTCAACTGTACCGGATACACCAGGCATTGGGATGGCGGAAAATGCAAGGTTTCCTGGATGCCTGTATTGCCCGGCAGACTGCAAATTCCCTCAATCTGAAAGAACAGGAGCGGCTACTCGAAGGGCTGCTGCTGGCACACCATTACCTGACTGACCACGAACAGATACCGGATCTCTGCTTTTCATCCCGGGTGGCCAGTGCCGATGGCAAAGGGGTCATTATCAAGGGTGATGCGCTCATGCCGGGACAGAAGCGGCTGTGGTACTTTATCGCCGCTCTGCTGATTGAGCTTGAGCAGGTACCAGAATATAAGTTTGAAAAGCAACAGCTGACGATACTTTCTGGCAGTGGAACCATGACATTGCCAAAACCGGAATTCAGTCTCGTCGGGAACGGTTTTATGATCAAGAACTGGTCGCTGGAGCAGCTAAACGCTTTTTTCGAGG
>NZ_JAHHPQ010000306.1:0-4385 GCF_024606245.1 Endozoicomonas sp. SESOKO2 | reverse complement strand
AAACAAGACCAACCCTCAAGTGGAGAACGACAAGATGGCTTTTGAACTTCCTGCACTGCCCTATGCGCGCAATGCACTGGCTCCTCATATTTCTGAAGAGACTCTGGACTTCCACTATGGCAAGCATCACAAGACCTACGTTGACAAGCTGAACGGTCTGGTCGCGGGTACCGAGCTGGAAAGCAAGAGCCTGGAAGAAATCATCAAGACTTCTGAAGGCGGCATCTTCAACAACGCTGCTCAAATCTGGAACCACACGTTCTACTGGAACTGCCTGAGCCCTAACGGTGGTGGTGCTCCTGCCGGTGAACTGGCAGAAGCCATCAACAAAGCTTTCGGTTCTTTTGACGATTTCATTGCTGCATTCAATGACAAAGCGGTTAACAACTTTGGCTCTTCCTGGACCTGGCTGGTTAAAAACAGCGACGGTTCCGTAGAAATCGTCAACACCAGTAATGCCGGTACTCCTCTGACGACCGACCAGAAACCACTACTGACCTGCGACCTGTGGGAACATGCCTACTACATCGACTACCGCAATGTGCGTCCGGAATATCTGAAAAATTTCTGGGCACTGGCAAACTGGGACTTTGCTGCGGCTAATTACGCTGGTTAAGATTCTGATTGTCAGATACCCAATCAGGTTGGCAATTGCCACAACGTGTTGGAGATACCGACACTTAAGTTAGCTATCAGGATTGACTGTTAATCTGTACCGTCTGCTAGTTCATTAGCAGACGGTATTTTTTTGTGCCTAATAAATGGGAAAAAAATGAGCACCGTGTAATAGGCTATGGCTCAGGTTGACTGACATCCTCATTTTCGTTAAAGCCTACCTTGTTGACAAAATGCTCTCGTGCTCAGAAGGTAGCATGTAGCGAGCTGTCCACTCCCCGGGTTCGATTTAAAAGTAAGCTATCCTACAATGTCGTTGCCTGAACATTTGCCCCTTATCGGATTGCGTTTTCAGTACCGGTGATATCAACTCCTTTCTCAAAGATCACCGTCTTTGCCAAAGGTAAGTCCCAAACTTTTCAGCTATAGAGTCCACACACAATGAACAAGTCTATTCTTTAAATACTCAATAAAAAAACCCGGACAGAGCTTTTGAACCTACTGGATAACGCGTGGGAAACCATGTCTACTAACAAGCGCGACACTATCTTTAGTGGCCTTATGTCAAAAGAGCAGTTTTCATTCCCGGCATCAGCAGATCACACTCTCAAGGCAGTAAAGGCCTTTCAGAAAAGCTCTCTGGATGGTGACTACTATGCACCCTTTGATATTAACTCCAAGAACTATATGGACATACCCGAGGAGACAGATGCCTGGTTCGCAAAACTCGATGAGTTGTTTATTGAGTCAACGAAACTGGTCAGACAAGAGGAGTACCAAGCAGCCCTTGAGTGCTTTGATATTCTCTATGAGCTGCTTGAGGACATTGTAGATGATGAGATCATCTTTGCTGACGAACTGGGCTCATGGATGTTTACCGGTGATGAGAAAGCCTATTTCACCGCCTACATCCACGCAGCTGCGGCAACCTGCTCTGATGAAGACTTTGTCGATAAGGCCATATTTGCTCTCCATGAGGACAGTGACCGCTCCTGCTCTCTGAAGCTCAATCCAGTTATCAAGTCCATGGCCAGTCCAGTACAGATGGCCATGGTGGATCAGCAGGTAAAAGCGAGAAAGATAAAAGTCGCATAATCATTGACTACCAGAGTCTGAATACCTCTGACAATCTAACTATGCAGTTAACCTATAGGGTTCAACCGGGACTCCAACTATTTCCAGTTCATGATTATTTTCTGATTCATGACACTTGGGTCAGACTGCTGATATAACAGCTACCACCCCTTACTCAAAATTTCTCTCCGCTCATCCGATGACAGCACCGTCTGGCAGGATTCCCAATCAATGTTCTCCACCCGGCTGTACTTTTCATCAAAGGGATGCTGGCGTCTCACTCCATCGATCAGCTTTGTGGCTTCCTGTACCTCTCCCAATGCAACATCAACCCACACATCTTCAAGTACATCAGGAATCTGGCCAAACAGTCCGTGAATATCCTCCAGACGATCTGATAACAGCTCATGCACCCGGTCTTCGACTGAACCACGGTATCTCATATTCAGTATTTTGACCGTATTGCGAATCTGACCAATTCTCTGGATACGTCCCTTTCTCTGTTCAAGGCGAGTTGGGTTCCACGGCAAGTCAAGGTTGATCAGGGTTCCTAACCTTTGCAGGTTAAGTCCATCACTGGCTGCATCTGTACCCAGCACCAATCCTAACCCACCAGATCATGGAGTCAGAGATGGAGAGATTTTCGACATCATCCTCATCTTCCAGACAAGCTGAAAAATCCTGCTCATCGCCAGAGCCAGCCCACTCGCTAAGCAGCTTATCCACCGTTCTTTGTCCAGCGTAGAGCGTGCTTCCTATTCTCCTCAGCAACAGGGTCTTGAAGAAACCGGCCCCTTTAGCTCTTTTGCTTAATGCCTCTGAAAACTCCTCTGCTTTCTCATAAGCCTTCTGGAAGTAAAGAGGTAATGAGATAGAGTCTTTCTCTCCCTCACCAAACAATTGGACCTTGACCGGCTGCAGGTAGGGCTCGCCAGTTTCCGGGTCAATGGTAGCTTCCAAATAGTCCCGGGTGCGCCGAATGATTTGTCTGATAAAGGGGTTATGCTGTCTCCCATAGTCCGGAAGAACCCGGCGAAGCTTTGTTTTGTCAGGTCCACGCAACTGATTGAAGCTGGCAGCATCGGCAACATAATCACCCGGTTGCATGTGCAGCCGTTTTCTTAGATCCCTGAAAGATCGGTGCTCCTCAGCTTGTGGTAACGGATTTCTGACCCAACTCCAGGCCAAAGCTTCGTCGACAGATATTTCCATATCGCCCATCACCATGGGTACAGCTCTGTCAGCCTTGCGCCATTCGCTCCAGGCATCACCCAGAACTTGATCACTACCCAAGGCAAGAATGCTTAACAGATCAAAAGCTTCAACCGGATGCAGCTGAACCGGGGTTGCCGTGGCCAACAGCATACTTTTGGTTCTTTGGCTGATTTCAGAGCCGGATGTAATCAGCCCCTGAGATACTATGCCAAGTTTCCTTGGACATTTAAGAATACTTTCAGGTCCTGTTGAGGGCCAGGAGATACCCTGCTCATCCAGCCACTGTTTGCCTGTCCAGATGGCAGATGGCATATCCAGCAGCTCCATCAATTCATCCTGCCATTGCAGGGTCAAAGGCTTGGGGGCAATAACCAGCACCGGCTTATTTCCCTGAAGAGCCATCAGCATCCCAGCCAGCGCCAACTGCACAGTTTTACCCAGCCCTACCTGATCAGCCAGAATATATCTGGCCCCGCCTTTTTAGTGATCATCAAATGCTTTTTTGACAAAATATTTCTGGTGGGACCAGAGGCCGAACTCTTTACGATAGACAGGCGTTTCGACAATGGCAGGAGCCGGATCAATATGAGGCTCTGTTTGCCAGGTCGTCCTGTCTAATTCAACTCGCTCAGAAATCCGTTTTATATCAGCAATAACAAAATCACTAAGAGGCGATAAGGTTGTATATTGCAGTGGCTATATGCTGAGGTTCTAATGCGTGCGCTTCAAAATGTTTCCGGTGATAAAACTTGATCCGTCGAACAAAGTAGCCACCATCCACAAAAAAAGCGATTTTCTGCATTACATACCCCTAAACGCAAAAAACCTGCAACCGTGGCCACTCGCTACGTATTAGAATGGGCACCGTTGCAGGTCTGTGACCTAACATATAGCAACTTGATCGGAAAACGCAAGCTGCTAAAAACTGCAATGGGTCAGATTTAACCGTTAGTATTCTCCAGCGCACCGGCCAGTGCTTTAGCGGCTTCGGCATCAGCCTCCCAGTGTTCCAAATGGTCAATGTGCTCCATTCGGCTGAGGTAGCGTAATACTTCAATCAACTTTTTCCGTTCATTCCAGAAGTTTTTCAGCTCTGTCTTCAGATAGTTAACACCCTGCTGGGCGGATTCCTGTCTGATGGTTTCATGAACAGCAAACAGTGCATGCCGAACAACAGAAGCATCGAAGCCTCCGGGCACCAGATGTTTATAGGCAATTTCCACCGCCTGGTCTATCAGCTTATCAAACTCGGATTTCTGGCCTTTTTGTTTTTCCCGGTACAGTTCGTTTTCGATATTGATACCTTCAATCTCACTGTACTGGGTCAGCACACTCAGAGCCGCTGCAAAAGCTGCAAGCTGGTAGTCGGTATTAAGCGCCTGATCAAAAGTCTGATTTACACCACCAATACCACCAGACTTTTGAATATGTGCAACCCATCGAAGCATTTTAGAGTTCCAGCCGCAACAGCGACCAACAGA
>NZ_JAHHPQ010000305.1:0-3112 GCF_024606245.1 Endozoicomonas sp. SESOKO2 | reverse complement strand
ACTTTAAAGTGAGAAAGCAATTAAGAAATATAAGTGAAGATTTTAATGATTTTATAGTTGAGCTAGATGAAACTAAAATCAGATACGACTATAAATATATACATTTTTGTCCGCAGCATTATTTTTTTTATGATGGGCAGAAATGTTATGTAGATTTTATTGGTCGTTACGAGAGATTAGACAGGGATATGTTATATATCAGTTCAGTTCTAGGTCTCAGTAATAAATTAGAAAAAATTAATGAAAGCACGGAAAAAAAAGAAGATTGTCTTTCATATTATAATGAGGAAGCGATTAGAACTGTTAATAGAATATACGAGAAAGACTTTCTACTGTTTGGTTATGAAATGATTGGGGACTACCTGGTGCAAGATCACGATCTTTCTAACCCTGAATGGTTCGCAGAATTTAATAAGCAAAAGCCAATATCTCAATTGATAGAACGATTGAATTTAAATGAAAGTGTTGCAAGTCAACAGCTTGAGACGATTGAGAGGCTTAATTCAGTCATAAATACGCTAAAAGAACAAAATCAAACTACACAGTTAAAGTACAAGCAAGAGTTATTGGAAGAAAAGTCAAAGGCGGAGTCGAAAGAAGACGAGCTAAGACATATTTATTCTTCACGAGCTTGGAGGTTTATTTCGTTTTTTAGAAAGCTCTATATAAGGTAGTTAATCTATGCCACGATCGTTTATCTGGTCGATAGCCGAGCTTTTCGAGAAATGAGCCCGGTATGGCCCAGACTGTCTTTGCTCTCGTTCAATGACCTGTGCTTGTCTGCTGGTTTGTCTTCTTCTTTTTGTTTGTTAAGCTCTCTCTATCGAAAGCCGGATCTGAGTGTTATGAAAACCCATAGTCAACGTTTGCTTCCTGGCGATGATCCCTATCTCGAACTACAGACCCTCGCAAAGGAATGGCCTGCAGCTTGTCTGTTGTCCTGCGTCGGAAGCCTGAAAGTGTTGTCTCTCAGGTTGGCCGGAGCCGAACAGGAGAAGATTCTGCAGGGCCCCTTCGAAATTCTTTCCCTTTCAGGTACCTGTTGTCCCTCAGGGCTGCATTTGCATATCAGTGTTGCGGATAAAGAAGGGCGTGTTTTGGGTGGTCATTTAAAACAGGGGTCTACCATTGCAACCACAGCCGAAATAGTGGTGGGCATTCTTGACGATACCTGTTTCACCCGTGAAGTAGACAGAGAAACAGGCTATCTTGAATTGGCGGTCAAAAAGGCTTCCCCGGCCAGTTCCTGATCATTTTTCGCCTGACATTAGCCTGCGCTTCAGGTGATAAATCACCAATAGGCTTACCGGCATATTCTTTGTAGATAGTAACAAGTCGGTGTGTATCTATTGGGTTGGGAATGACCATATACTGACGGCCAAACAGGTCTTTGTTCGCAGTCACAGATACTTTCAGGTCAGGATTATAGCCATTTTCTTCAAGATCAAAGTCGGAGAGTGTGTCACCGATATAAAGTGCGATCTGATGTTTTTTTCTATCGACCTGCCCGTTAGTGATCGCACGACGCTGAAAGATTTTTGTGCAGTTCTTAAGATCAACCTCTGAGCAGTATTCTCCTTTTAGTACGATATGGGTTTCATCTGCATCCGGGTAGCCCAGCTTTTTCAGCTGTTTGACGGTTAGTTCTTCAAAGTCTTTCCTGTTGCCCTGGCGGCCTGACGACATAGGTTGCTCGGAAACATAGAATATATCAAACCCTTTTTCCTTTGCCGCAGTGAGAAACTCCCGTGCACCGGGGATCGGCTTGGCATTTTTCTGTTGTTCAAGGCGCCAGCTGTCTTTATCGTGTTCTGATCCTGATGCAGGCCGGATGAGGTCGGGATTTAGGGGGGTGTATTGCAGAATGGTACCGTTGATGTCTACAACAATAACGGGGTTTTCCATCGTTTTCTGAGTCAGTTTTTCCAGTATTTTGGTGGAGTGATTGAATGCTTGCTGCGTCAGGGCATGATAATCGGCTGATGAGTACATCCAGAGCATTGCATTAATATTGTGCTGGGCGAAGGCAGGATCCCGTATCTGGCTGAAGTGAGAGTGGTTCAGCGCATTCAGGTTGGCAATGTGCTTTTTCTGGGGCGACAATTGGCTGAAGTTTTCAGTCACAGCCGCAGACTCCCAGCTTCCATAAACAAGGTTGGGGAAGCTGATCCAATCTTTGCCGAATCGGCTGCGATTTTGGTGAACCCATTGCTGTCTCTCAGTAAAGTGATGGCCTTCCACTTCTGCAAGATCATCCAGCTGGTCACCCAGAAGCATAAGTATCTGATAGCCCTTGTCTCTGATTTTCTGACGATGGTCTTCTTTGCTCAGTGTTCTATTGTCTGTTTGCTGAAAAAGCAGATATTCAGGGCCTTTGATTGGGAATCCCAATGCTTTCAGTTTGGCCATCGAAATGTCTTTGGCCTCATTGAAACGACCACTGACGTAGAAGATGTCTATGCTTTGCTGGTCAATCTCATTTAAAAAATCCACGGCACCGGGTAAGGCTTCCATCCTTTGTTCTCTCCACCAGGCAATAGTGGCATCAGTGCTTCGTGTACCACCGGTTCCGACCATGCTTGAGAAATATACGGTGCCATCGATTAAAGTGTCGTCAATATCGGTCACTATCGCGGCACGCTTGCCTTCAGGTAACTCATTCAATGCGCTGGCGAGGTTGTCTCTGGCTATGTTGAATGACTGGTGCACGAGTGCTTCATATTCAGGAGAGTGCTGTTGCCAGTTAGAGGCAACGACTTTTTCTTCATTCAACTCTTTCTGAGAATAAACTGCAGAAAGTGCTGCCGAAACAGGTGCGCAGGCTGCCAGCAAGAGCAGAACAGGGGGGTGAATTCTTGGCATGAAATCCTCGCTATGATTGATTTATCGTTGAGTTATCGACGTTAAAACCTAGTCGAGGCTTCCGGGAGGGCATGTTTTTTTTGTAACGGGTTGTATACAGGTAAGGTAAAGAGTGACCCACTGGCTGAGTGGGTCATAAGACAATGTCAGAGTGTTGCAATGTTCTCTGGATCACCTGGAAGCTGGGCATGAAAAGCTTTACCGCTGACCGAATGGCTGTCGTCACCCATCAGATACAGATAGACTGGCA
>NZ_JAHHPQ010000304.1:0-1250 GCF_024606245.1 Endozoicomonas sp. SESOKO2 | reverse complement strand
CGAAGAATTGCTCGATTGGGAAATCCATTGTCGTATTCGCGCAGGACGTCTGGTGTATTACCGCCCGGGGCTGCCCCACGGCATTGAGGACAACCCCGTCAGGCAGTTCTGCCCCGGGCACGAGTTAAACTTTTGTGCAGAGCGGCAACAGACCAGTGAACAGATTGTGATCAGCCTGAATAATGAAGCGGCTCTGAACTCCTTTGAACGACGAACTCAGATCGGGATAAAACCGCTTTGGCATATCACTGCCGAGGCTTCGGCACGCAGGATGAAATGCGACACCGAATATACATTTTCCCGAATCACGGAGGGGCTGGCGGATCATTCCAGGCATATAAATGATAGGGTCATGCACATGCGTTTGACTTCTGCAACACTGGGCCGTATGGATGCACAAATTTATAGAAACAACAGCCAATATACGGGGGATTACTTTGGTTTGGAGGCCTTCGCCCGTAATGAGAAAATCATTGCGCAGTCAACCGATGACTATCAAAGTGTGATTCAGCACGAGGAGTCACAGGAAACCCGTTTTTCCAAACCTTTATCTTTGCTTGACGAGCTGAACAAAATTGAGATCAGTTCTCCCGAAAAACAGCGGCAATTGCTCGGTACACTAAAGCAACGCTTCAGCCACTGGCCCGACGGGCGCCCGCTGGAACTGCTTTTTCAGCAGTCCTGTTCCCATGAGTCAACCCGTCAAGACAGCAAGGTTAACAAAGAAATCGAAGGACTCGTCAAGTACTGTGGTGAAGAGTGCAGAAAGTTGCTGCTTGAGCAAAACCCACATCTCTGGGAGGGCAAGCTGGATTCCCTGGATGGTCTTAAGCTGAACGGGTTGAAGCATAAATTTGAAGGGATTGATTTCAGCGGCTGTTCAATGAAGGGTACAGTACTGCAATCCGCTATATTTCGCAGATGTAAATTCAATACAGAGCTGTTAAACAGTGCTACTATCGAAAATAGCTTTTTCAGCGGATGTTATTTTGAAGGCAAGCGGCTTTCAACCTCGCTATTGGACAATGTCCGTTTTTTTCCTGAATATGATATAAAAGGCCTAGTGTATGAAAGTACACGGCGGCTTTCCCGAATCCTATATGAGTCGTGTGTTAATCAGAACAATGAGTTCAATCTGAAACAATGGCTGGAGGTGATGGGGAAAAGCAATTGTCTACGCGTTTGCTCAACACCGCTGGATGATTTAAGCCGGGATATTCTGTCCCAACATATTGAAGAAATTAAAAGAA
>NZ_JAHHPQ010000303.1:0-28797 GCF_024606245.1 Endozoicomonas sp. SESOKO2 | reverse complement strand
CCGACGGTGCCGTTATTTTCTAGTCTATTCATGCTCGGAATCTTCGAAGTGAGTATTTGTTCTCGATTAGAAAGAAAATTCAAAATTAATGCGGTTACATAGAGTCGCTTTAAGGATGAAAGTTCATAACATGTCGTTAAGCACAACTAACAAAAATGCCGCCCACCCATGCATTTTCTTTGCCTTTCTCCACAACAAATAATGAACAGGCTGGATGCTTGTTGCTCAGGGTCTATTGAGAAGTGCTTCCTGCGCTTCCATCATCAGGATTTCCTCCAGTGCCCTCAGGCCGGCAAGATAGCCAGAATAAGAGGCCGTTATAGCTTGTCTGGGTAGATCGTGATGGACAGCAACATCCCCTGCAGTCAAAACGCCGCTCTGACAGGTGTGGCTCCAACGGTATTCGTTATCCAGACTCTCGGGCGCTATTGAGCCAATTCCCAGATCCTCCGGCGAGTATTCCAGTGTATTGGCAATGACGCCGTCCACCATGATGGAACGGTTATCAGCCTGAACGCGGTAGAGATTTTCCAGAGGCATCAAGGTAATGGTATCTGCCGTTATTGTAGAAACGGATAACCTGAGGAGCTGCTTATCCAGACTTATAAGCAGGCTGGATTCAGTGTCAGGGACTGGCCAGAAGCTTTTCAACGGCTTTCTGTTTCGGGTATCAATGAGAACAACATCAAACCCGGATCGGCTGGCGTATAAAGCAGCGGTTTTCCCCCCAATCCCTGCGCCAAGGATAGCGACCCTCCTTTTCGACCAAACACTTTTTGTCACCGTTTTATTCAGCCACTGGGCAGAGGTTGTTCCCCTGGCCGCAGCCATCAGGAGAGTAACAAAGGGGCTATCAACAGAACCGAGTGTGAGCATGTTGCTCTTCATCAAGGGCTGAGACCATGGAGTTTGGTTGAAATCATAGCGTTGGATATAGTCCTTGTTATTCAGACAAATATCAGGGTAGATACCGGATTGAGGCTTCTGCCCAATGGCTGAGAATACACCTGAAACAGGAAGACTCAGCCTGCGCCTGCCGCCCTCAAAACTCAATGTACTGGCATTGAGCAAGCCATTCTGATTGATGTAAATGGACTCCAGATTATGTTCGAAATAGAGAAAAAGAGCCTTCTTTCTTCTCTCCAGTGCATTGTAGAGAAGATCAATCATGATACTTTCTGCCTTGAAGCTACTGCCTTGTACAGCAAGATGGACCTTATTGGCATTGAGGCTGAGCAAGCTGATAGCTTGTTCAATGGCTGAGGCTCCTCCACCCACCACCAGAACATCTTTTTCTGCAAACCTGGGACCGTCACAGTCGGTACAGGTAAATACCCCATTACCTTTGTAGGGCTCCAGAATCGTCGGCAGGTTGGGCTTTGCCCCCGATGCCAATATGACAAGGGTCGCATAATAGGCAGAACGCTCACCTTGTAAGACCTTCAGGGTTCCCTTCAGTTGAGTTTCAACAATATGATCTTCAATGATTTGAACATTAGGATTGCTGCTTGCCTTGTCTTCCATCAACTTTTGCAGGCTTGACCCCTTGATTGTCAGGCTTCCGGGCCAGTTTTCAATGGTACCCGCTCCTTCAAGCTGACCCTGGCTTTTATGACTTTTTATCACCCGTATCGTGACTGATGGGTTGAATCTTGCAATCGTCTGGGCGGCTGTCATGGCTGCAGGACCTCCACCTACGACCACAACAGAAGGCGTAAGCGCCCTGAGTGTCGGACTGAGGAATAGGGTGAGCAGCAGGCAGACTGTCAACTTGTTGATATTTTTATATTTCATTTAAAAAAGTGTTCAGCAATAAGCAGCTCATTGCGGGGTATATTTCTTTTAACTTTTGTTATTCTTTTACCTGCCTGATTCTGATTCAGCGGCCGGGGTTCCTGAAGTACCTGAGCAATGACTTACTCAGGCTGATGGGTAAAAAATAGAGCAGATTTTTAATTTGTGAATACCGCTGCCAAAATTTAAGCCTTTTTCCGCCAAGCGGTCAGGATTAAAAGCCAAAGACTGCGTTAAACCCTGATGCCTCATTGCGACTCCCGGAGCTAGTCTTACAGCTGACAGTTTTAATGCTTAACAAAAACGAGGAAAAGACCAAGATGAGAATTGCATTGTCGGCACTGCTGAAAGTCGCCGCTATTGCTTCACTGGGTTTCTGGTGGCTTTGGCTGTTTATTGGCACAGCGTATTACTATGTTTTGCAGGAGAATTCTCTCTGGGCGTCAGCGCAGTCAGGTGCGGGTGTTGCTTTGACTGTTTTTGTCGCAGGTATGTTGAGCTGTCATTTATCCGAGATATTGGTACCGGTTAAAAAATGATTGCTCCCAAGAGATGTCGTCAAGGGGCCGTGAGCCTGCAAATAGACTTTGTCTGGTATCCGCCCCTAAAACCTTTGGCTCTTAAACGTTTTTAAAGTTTCATCGTCAAAGCTACGGCCAGATTTCTGGCAGCCCTGATCAGATTCTCTTCTCCTTTCATCAATGCCTTTTCAAGACTGACAGCTCCATGCACCACAGGAAACAGGGCATCGATTCCCTGAGCATACACGGCGTCTGCACCCTGCCCAACTGAACCAGCCAATGCCACCACCGGAAGATCCAATGATTTGGCGATACGAGCAACACCCACAGGGGTTTTACCCTGAGCAGTCTGGCCATCTATACGACCTTCACCCGTAATGACCAGATTGGCCCCTTTGACCTTTTCAGCCAGACCAACAGCATCCATGACAATTTCAATACCGGGCTCAAGCCGGGCATTGAGAAAACCCAGTAATGCCGCCCCCATGCCACCGGCCGCTCCGGCACCGGGCACGTCACGGACAGAGACACCCAGATCGCGTTCCATAATCCGGGCATAATGCCCAAGGGACTGATCCAGAGCTTCCACCATTTCATGTGTAGCACCCTTTTGCGGGCCAAAAACAGCAGAAGCTCCATTGTTACCGGTCAGAGGGTTATCAACGTCACAGGCAGCGATGATTTCAACCGATTGCAGGCGCTGATCCATGTTGGAGGTATCGATGCTGCCGAGGCTTTGTAACGGTTCTCCACCGTAAGGCAACTCTTTACCATCGTCGCTTAATAACCGAACCCCCAGAGCCTGCATCATACCGGCACCGCCATCATTGGTTGCACTGCCACCAATCCCGACGATTATTTTTTTAACACCTCTATCCAACGCACTAAGGATCAGTTCTCCAGTTCCCGCTGTGGTTGCAATCATCGGGTCACGCTGATCAGGACTGACCAGCTCCAGCCCGGAAGCCCTGGCCATCTCGATGACCGCCGTTGCGCCGTCACCCAGTACGCCAAATTCAGCCTGAACCTGATGGCCCAAAGGGCCTGTGACAGGCACTTTTATAAAATGACCATCCGTGGCATCAATCAGTGACTGAAGTGTTCCCTCGCCACCGTCGGCGACGGGTACTTTGACATACTGAGCATCAGGAAGAATTTCCTTAAAGCCGGTTTCGATCGCTGAGGCGACCTGGGCGGCGGTCAGGCATTCTTTGAAGGAATCGGGGGCAATGACTATTTTCATCGGTCTTCACTCTTCCGTGTCAGGCGATCTTTATGATGCCGTAAATGTATGGTACGCGTCAGCGACGTGTTGAAAACAAATATGGAACCATAGAGCCAAATTTTAATAAAATCAGCCTGAGTCTTTTATGTTCGGGTCTGATTCGTGTCCATTGTTTCTCGTTTACTGGTTTTCTTCTGCGCTGCCAGCTTTCCTTTTTCTGTCTGGTCTGCACTCACCAGCTTTTCTCAGGCCAAGCGGGAAGCAGTAAAAATCTATTCCAATCACCTCACCAGTTTTTATTGCGGCTGCGATATAACCGTGCAGGGCAAGAAACTGGTGCCTGATCTTGAATCCTGCGGATATGAGGTACGAAAACAGCCAAACCGAGCTTCAAGAATTGAGTGGGAGCATGTGGTACCAGCCTGGGAATTTGGTCATCAGCTGCAGTGCTGGCAGGAGGGAGGTCGTAAAAGCTGTGGCAAGAATCCCGATTTTCGCAAAATGGAATCGGATCTCCACAACCTGGTTCCTGCAGTCGGAGAAGTGAATGGCGATCGATCCAACTACCGCTTCGGCTTTCTTCAAGATACACCTGACATGTATGGTCAGTGTGACTTTAAAGTCAATTTCAAGCAGCAAAAAGCACAACCGCCGTTAACACAACGAGGCCAGATTGCCCGAATCTATCTCTATATGGCAAACCGTTACGCCTTCAGACTCAGCAAAAGTCAGAGAAAGCTCTATGAAGCCTGGGATCGACTCTATCCAGAAACAGCCTGGGAAGTTGAGCGTAATGCTCGTATTGCCGCGGTTCAGGGCTGGGGAAATCCATACATTTCAGAGCAGCCATAGGGATGAATCAGCGTATTCGACTGTCCTATCAGCAATCGAGGTATTATCATGTCCGATTAGCTCACTTTTAAAGCTCCCAAGGTTTATTAAGAATGGAACAGACCTTCATCGGCGATGATGGCGTAGAGCGACAGTCACTGAGAGCCTACACAGAAAGCGCATACCTGAATTACTCCATGTATGTCATTCTGGATCGGGCCCTGCCCCACATTGGCGATGGCCTGAAGCCAGTACAGCGCCGTATTGTTTATGCCATGAGCGAGCTGGGGCTGAAAAATA
Organism: Endozoicomonas sp. SESOKO2; assembly: GCF_024606245.1. Taxonomy (NCBI): domain Bacteria; kingdom Pseudomonadati; phylum Pseudomonadota; class Gammaproteobacteria; order Oceanospirillales; family Endozoicomonadaceae; genus Endozoicomonas; species Endozoicomonas sp. SESOKO2. Next base: position 24,126 of record NZ_JAHHPQ010000303.1, on the reverse strand, counting down.
CCGCCAAGTTTAAAAAATCAGCCCGTACGGTGGGTGATGTTCTGGGTAAATTTCATCCCCATGGCGACTCTGCCTGTTACGAGGCCATGGTATTGATGGCTCAGCCCTTCTCATACCGCTACCCGCTGGTAGATGGCCAGGGAAACTGGGGGTCGCCGGATGATCCCAAATCGTTTGCTGCGATGCGGTATACCGAGTCCAGGCTGACTCGCTATTCTGACGTCCTGCTCGGTGAGCTGGGGCAGGGCACAGTGGACTGGGTAGCTAACTTCGATGGAACACTGGAAGAACCATCGATCTTGCCCGCCCGATTACCCAATCTGCTGCTGAACGGCACCACTGGTATCGCCGTGGGTATGGCGACGGACATCCCTCCTCATAACCTGAGAGAAGTCGCAAACGCCTGTATTCATCTGTTGGATCATCCGGGCTCAGGCACTGCCGAGCTGGTTGAGCATGTTCTGGGACCGGACTTCCCCACCGAAGCTGAAATTATTACCCCCCGCGAAGAAATTCTTAAGATCTACGAGCAAGGGCGAGGTTCTTTGAGAATGAGAGCCGTCTACCAGCAGGACAGTGGAGAGATCATTGTCGCAGCGCTTCCCTATCAGGCTTCCGGGGCGAAAATTCTGGAGCAGGTGGCCGCCCAGATGCAAGCCAAGAAGTTACCCATGGTGGCAGACCTGAGGGACGAATCAGACCATGAGAATCCTACCCGACTGGTGATCGTTCCCCGTTCCAATCGTATCGATGTGGATGGTTTGATGAACCATCTGTTTGCCACGACCGATCTTGAGAAGACCTACCGGGTCAACATGAATATGATCGGTGTCGACGGTAAGCCCCAGGTCAAAGCTCTGGATACCCTGCTGAAGGAGTGGCTGGTCTGGAGAACCGATACCGTCAGACGTCGCCTGCAACACCGCCTCGATAAAGTGCTGGCCCGGCTTCATATTCTTGAGGGGTTGCTGGCAGCCTTCCTGAACATTGATGAAGTCATCGAAATTATCCGCAATGAAGACAAGCCGAAAGAAGTCATAATGACCCGGTTTGGTCTCTCTGAGGTTCAAGCGGATGCCATTCTGGAAATCAAACTGCGTCAGTTAGCCAAACTGGAAGAGATCAAAATCCGTGCTGAACAGGAAGAGTTGGAAAACGAGCGCAAGAACCTTGAGCTGACCCTCAGCTCCGAGCGTCGACTGAAAACCCTGGTCAAAAAAGAGATCAAGGCCGATGCTGAGGAATTTGGTGATGACCGTCGTTCACCTCTTAAGGTTCGTCAGGAGGCCCAGGCACTGTCTGAAACGGATCTGATGACATCTGATCCAGTGACTGTCGTGCTGTCTGAGAAGGGTTGGGTGCGTTGTGCCAAAGGTCATGAGGTTGATCCTGCCAGTCTCAACTATAAGTCAGGAGACAAGTATCGATTGTCTGCCAAGGGCAAGAGTAACCAGTCTTCAATCTTTATAGACTCCACTGGTCGCGCTTATTCTATTCAAACTCATACTCTTCCCTCTGCACGGGGCCAGGGTGAGCCACTGACAGGACGCGTCAACCCTCCTTCCGGAGCAACCTTTGAAGGGCTGTGTATAGGCGACAGTAATGATTGTTACTTGCTGGCCAGCGATGCCGGTTATGGTTTTGTTGTTCAGCATTCCGATATGGTCAGCAAGAACAAGGCCGGTAAGGCTCTGCTGACTCTGCCCAAGTATTCCCAGGTTATGTCGCCCGTACCGGTAACGGCAGAAGATCAGGTGCTGGCAGCCATCACCAACGAGGGACGCATGCTGGTCTTCCCGCTTTCCGAATTGCCGAAGCTGGCAAGAGGTAAGGGCAACAAGATCATTAATATTCCTTCGGCACGGGCATCGGACCGAATCGAGTTGATGGTTCATCTGGCGATAATGAACTCGAGCGACGCTCTGGTTCTGTACTCAGGCAAGCGTCATGTGACGTTGAAATCGGCAGACATTGTGCATTATCACGGAGAGAGAGGCCGCAGGGGTAACAAACTTCCCCGTGGCTTCCAGAAAGTGGATAGTTTTGAGGTTATACGGGCAAACGAAAAAGAAGAGAGCTAAGCCCGAAGAATGGGCAACTCGGTTCCATCACTGCAGGGTTTTTATAGCCGGACTGCTGGCGGCCGCTAAAAACCCATGATGGTTTGTTGAGCCCAATGATCAGCAATGGCCGATTCCGCACCCCTTGATGATGAGGTTGCAAAGATGTTCTGTTGCAGCCTCTAAATCCTCATCGGACAGGGCCTCCTTACCCATGACACAGGCCACCTGAGGACTGTAGTCCACATAATACTGGGTATTAGCCCAGATGGTGAACAGCAGGTGAAGAGGATCCACAGGATCCATTTTGCCTTGTTCTACCCAGGACTCAATAACCAGTGACTTCTCTTTGATCCATGCTCTGAAGTGCTCAAAGTGTTCCTTGAGGTGTTGCCCTCCATGAATGATCTCACTGCTGAATATACGGGAAGCGTTGGCATGAGCCAGGCAGTATCGCATTTTAGCCCGTATATACTGTCGAAAGGCTGAAGCCGGATCATCCTCTTTGTTCAAGCCGGAAAAAACAGCTTCCCAGAGTGCCATAATATGGCTGAGAACGGCGCCATACAGATCGACCTTGCTGTTAAAGTAATAATGAATGTTGGCTTTTGGCAATCCGGCTCTGTTTGCAATGTCTCTTATTGAAGTCCCTTTGAAGCCACCAAGAACGAATTCGTCCTCCGCAGCTTGCAGTATGATCTGGATGTTCTTTTGACGCACACGACTACTTTTCAAGGCCGTCTGTTGAACCTTGGCAGCGGAAGATTGCATAAAATCTCCGTATATTGATTAGGTGTTATGACTATCGACTATGAATATAGACAAGAGTTGCGCAATTACCATTCGCTGCAAATAATTTGATAGCAAGACAGTCTTTTTTTACCCTGCCCATAAGTAAGCACTTTTATTCAGAACCCGTGAAGGTAGCTAAATTTTCGGTGATGTTATTTTCTGGGCGCATAATCAAAAACGTCAGAGTGCAGGTTTTTTTTCGGGAACCCATTTTCAATCATTACGTCATATGTCGCATAAACCATTTGTGGAGAGCCACTGATATAGGTCTGGCAATGGTGCAGCTTTTCTCGATCGGCCAGTATCGCTTCGTACAACAACCCATGACGTCCACACCAGTCATCTTCATGATTGGCTTCACTGACCACTGGATGATAATGAAGGCCCTGACCAGACCATTGCACAGGAAGGTTTGGCAAATAAAAGTCAGCTGGAGTTCTGGCTCCCCAGTAGAGATGGATCTCCCCATTATGATGGTGACGCAGGCAGTACTCGATCATGCTTTTCATTTGCGAAAAGCCGGTACCGGCAGCAATGAATAGCAGAGGTTGTTGTTTATCCATTGAGTCAGGGAGGTAGCAATTCCCGGCAGGCAAACTGATGTTCAACACACCTTCTTTTATTTCCCGAAAGAGCTGTTGAGAGTTCGGACTGCCTTTCAGCTGTTGAATGTGTAGCTCCAGATGCTGCTGGTTTTCTTGCGGCGCTGAGGCAATAGAAAAACAATTGTTCTCATTATTCTGAAGGTGAACAATAAGATACTGGCCCGGGTAATAATCGGGCAAGCAGCCCGACCCGGTGGCCAGTTTGACACGGTAAATGTCGGAGCTGAGAAGCTGAGTATCGGCAACTGAGCATTGCAGCTTTGAAGACTCTGTTATCTGCACGATGCCTCCCTCCGGAATGTCACAGCCTGCAGGAATGCCTGGGGAATCCCTGCTGATTGCACTAAAAGTAACACTGTATCACAGGAAAACAGGTGATAATCAGGAGTTTTAACCGCTTCAGTCTATACCTAAATCATCCCAGATTGCATCAACCTGATCTTTGACTTTCTGTGTCATGGTTATGGTCTGACCCCATTCCCTGTCGGTTTCTCCGGGCCACTTGTTCGTAGCATCAAAGCCCACCTTAGAACCAAGACCTGTAACCGGTGAAGCGAAATCCAGATAATCAATGGGGGTGTTTTCAACAAAGACGCTGTCCCTCTTGGGGTCCATACGTGTTGTCATGGCCCATATCACATCGTTCCAGTCCCTGGCATTGACATCATCGTCAGTAACAATGACGAACTTGGTGTACATAAACTGTCTGAGAAATGACCATACACCGAGCATGACCCGTTTGGCATGACCCGGGTATTCCTTGCGCAGGGTGACTACCGCCATTCGGTAAGAACACCCTTCCGGTGGCAGATAAAAGTCCACGATTTCCGGGAACTGTTTTCTCAGAATGGGGACAAACACCTCATTCAGGGCAACTCCCAGAATGGCGGGCTCATCAGGAGGTCTGCCTGTGTAGGTGCTGTGATAGATGGGATCCCTTCTGTGAGTAATGCACTCTACAGTGAAGACCGGGAAGCGTTCGACTTCGTTGTAGTAACCCGTATGATCACCAAACGGGCCTTCGTCCGCCATCTCTCCCGGATAGATATGACCTTCCAGTATTATCTCGGCACTCGCAGGTACCTGGAGGTCATTGGTGATGCTTTTAACCAGTTCGGTTTTACTGCCTCTGAGCAAACCTGCAAAGGCATACTCTGAAAGGCTGTCAGGCACAGGGGTCACAGCGCCCAGGATAGTAGCAGGATCTGCGCCCAGGGCCACTGTGACAGGGAAAGGCTTGTCAGAGCCCTTCTGCTGCCAATCCCTGAAGTCCAGGGCACCACCCCGGTGGGATAGCCAACGCATGATCAGTTTATTTTTACCGATCAGCTGTTGACGGTAGATTCCGAGGTTCTGTCGATCTTTTTCAGGACCTTTGGTGATGACCAGAGGCCAGGTGACCAGAGGGCCTGCATCGCCGGGCCAGCAGGTTTGAACAGGTATCCGGTTAAGATCGATCTCATCGCCTTTCAGCACGACTTCCTGACAGGCGGCTTTGCTGACCACTTTGGGCCCCATGTTTAACACTTGTTTGAAGACAGGCAACTTTTTCAGAGCATCCCGGAAACCCTTGGGCGGGTCGGGTTCCTTCAAGTAGGCGAGGAGCTGACCTACCTCCTTAAGGGCGCTGACATTATCCTGCCCCATACCAAGAGCGACGCGGCGTTCAGTGCCAAATAGATTGGCCAGTACCGGCATGTCGTAGCCTTTCGGATTTTCGAAAAGCAGTGCCGGTCCTTTCTTGCGAAGGGTACGGTCGCTGATTTCGGTCATTTCCAGGTATGGATCGACTTCGGTCTTGATCCTGACGAGTTCACCCTGCTTTTCCAGTAGCTTGATGAAGTCCCGGAGGTCCCTGTATTTCATTGGATGTGTAGGCTGCAGCTGAAAGAAGATAGGGATAGGGCAGGCCTATCCCCGGAGAATGATGGATTACTTCCGTTTCATAGACTGGAAGAATTCTTCATTGGTCTTGGTGTGCTTCATGCGATCCAACAGGAACTCAATAGCCCCGATTTCGTCCATTGGGTGCAGAATCTTACGCAGAATCCACATGCGCTGGAGTTCTTCTTCGGTCGTCAGGTAGTCTTCGCGACGAGTACCGGACTTGTTGAAGTTGATGGCAGGGAAGACACGCTTTTCCGCGATACGGCGGTCGAGGTTCAGTTCCATGTTACCGGTACCTTTGAACTCCTCGAAGATCACTTCGTCCATCTTGGAGCCCGTGTCCACCAGGGCGGTAGCCATGATGGTCAGGCTGCCACCTTCTTCGATGTTACGGGCAGCGCCAAAGAAACGCTTGGGGCGCTCAAGAGCGTGAGCATCAACACCACCGGTCAAAACTTTACCGGAAGAAGGAATAACCGTGTTGTAAGCACGAGCCAGACGGGTAATGGAGTCCAGCAGGATTACTACGTCTTTCTTGTGTTCAACCAAACGCTTGGCCTTTTCCAGAACCATTTCAGCCACCTGCACGTGGCGTGATGGAGGCTCGTCAAAGGTTGAGGCCACTACTTCACCACGTACGGAGCGGGCCATCTCGGTCACTTCCTCCGGACGCTCATCAATCAACAGAACGATCAGGTGGCATTCAGGGTTATTACGGGTGATATTGGCTGCAATATTTTGCAGCATCAGGGTTTTACCCGCCTTGGGTGGGGAAACGATCAGACCGCGCTGACCTTTACCGATGGGAGCCACCAGGTCGATGATACGACCCGTTAAATCTTCGGTAGAACCATTCCCCATTTCCATGACCAGACGGTCCTGTGGAAACAACGGAGTCAGGTTTTCAAATAGAATCTTGTTACGAGCGTTTTCGGGCTGGTCAAAGTTAATTTCATTGACTTTTAGCAGTGCGAAATAGCGTTCACCTTCCTTAGGGGGGCGAATTTTACCCGCAATGCTATCGCCGGTTCTCAGATTGAATCGACGAATCTGACTGGGTGAAACATAAATATCGTCAGGACCCGCCAGGTAAGAACTGTCGGAAGAACGCAGGAAGCCGAAGCCATCCTGAAGGATCTCAAGAACACCATCGCCATAGATGTCTTCCCCGCTGCGGGCATGGCGCTTCAGGATTGAGAAAATTACGTCCTGCTTCCGGGAACGGGCCAGATTCTCAAGGCCCATCTCATTAGCGATCGCCAGAAGTTCAGGAACAGATTTTTTTTTCAGTTCGGTAAGATGCATAAGAGTTCGCGAACGTTAAATTGAAAGGTAATGGCCGTCGTAGTTGCAGGAAGATCAGATATTATTGAGATTATTATATTCAGCATCGTTTAATATCGATGCCTGCCTAAGCTCATTAAAAAAACGGCTTTCAAGCTTAAACCTGTAAATCTGGAAGGCTAGCTCGAAACAAACGTGGCCGGAGTATTCTCTACTGCTTATCAGAAGGGCCGCCAAGCCTCCAGAAACACACTCAACAGTCATACCTGAAACAAGCAGATCTGATAACTCCTGAATTCACAGTCTATATCCTTTTCTGGAAAATAATCAAGAACTCCTGCCGAGTCAACTTTTCAGAAGCTTTTTGTTGAGAAATATTTCCCGTTGGAGCAAGCATAAAAAAAGCTATTACAAACCTGATTTTTTTTGATTTCCATGAGCCTCATTCTGAGGATGATGGTTGGACAAAAGACTATCTGTGCAGGAGATAACACCCGGTGCTATGAAACCAGCGAGATGATTTTCACCATCCCGCTGGCTTTTCCGGAAATCTTTTAAGCCAGAGTCCCGGAAAGTCTCTGACGCTTCTGAAGCAGAAAGGTCAATCCTGCTACAGGTTGCTGTCAAGAAATGCTGTCAGCTGAGACTTGGACAGGGCTCCAACCTTGGTCGCTTCGACATTGCCGCCTTTAAACAGCATCAGCGTCGGAATGCCGCGCACGCCATACTTTGGAGGTGTGGCTTCGTTGTCATCAATGTTCAGTTTACAGATTTTCAACTTGCCATCGTAGTCCTGTGCGATTTCGTCCAGCACGGGTGCGATCATTTTGCAGGGCCCACACCATTCAGCCCAGTAGTCGACCAGTACAGGTCCTTCTGCCTTCAGCACGTCCTCTTCGAAGGTAGCGTCTGTCACATTGACAATTTCGCTCATGGAATGGATCTCCTAGCCATTTTGCTTAATGTCAGAGCACGAATCATAGCAAAGGGATGATCCCCGAAACAAATTCGTCACTCCGATTTAATTTTTGGAGGGGTAGTTTACAGAGTTATGTCTGTTTGTATACGGCTGTCAGCCTGAATCAGATTTTGCTGCCCGTAAATTTATGACTCATGGGATGTATATTCTTCATCACCGGAAGATTGAAAACAGTTTTTTTCCTGTCACGAAATATCTGCCAAAACAGGTAATCGAAGGCTTGAAGGAGAAGCTGTCTGGTTTACAGTACTGACAGGCTAACAGTAAATGTGCTGTAACCACAGCCTTCTGTTATATTGCTGATTTATGTAGCCAGCGCCATGATTGGCATGACAAAAACTGATTGTCTGGTCATGGCCTGATTATTCAACCAACCGTCAGCTCACTGGATTCCAGGTGAAAAAAGCCGGACTGTGCGGGAGTGTCGAAGAAGAACATTATGACAGACCAGGGTCGTATTGAGTCCAACAGCCAGCCCCTTGTGGCAGCTATTGATCTGGGTTCCAACAGCTTTCACATGATTGTCGCCAGGGTGGAACAGGGGGAAATCAGGCCGATTGAACGGCTTGGAGAAAAAGTGCAGCTGGCTGCTGGTCTGAGTAAGGATGACCGTCTCTCTGAACAGGCCATGGCCAGAGGATTGAATTGCCTGGCACAGTTTGCCCAGTATATGTCCGGAAGGCACTTTCAGGCACTCCGGGTGGTGGGCACCAATGCTCTTAGAAAAGCGAAGAACAGCAGCGAATTTGTCGAAAATGCTGAAAAAATCCTCAACCATCCTATTGAAATTATTGCCGGTCGGGAAGAGGCCCGCCTGATCTATCTGGGCGTGGCTCAGACTCAATCAGACGACAACGATCGTCGGGTCGTAGTGGATATTGGTGGTGGCAGTACCGAGCTGATTGTGGGCGAGCGTTTCGAACCCAGGCTGCTTGAAAGTCTTCATATGGGTTGTGTCGCTTATACCGATCGTTTTTTTCCAGGCGGAGAGCTATCCTCTGAACGCTTTCAGTCAGCTTATTATGCGGCCCGCCTGGAACTTCTGAACATTGAACAAGCCTACAAGAACCTTGGCTGGGTGGATGCTGTGGGCTCCTCTGGCTCTATCCGGGCAGTGAGTTCGATTCTCTCAGCCATGGGTCATGGTGAAATCATTACCCGGACAAAAATGAACATGCTCAAAAGTCAGGTTCTGGAATTCTCTCATACTGGCAGAGTGCGCTTCCCCAGCCTGAAACCGGATCGTCAGGCTATCTTCCCTGCCGGGCTGGCGATTTTAATGGCATGTTTTGACGCCTTTGAGATAGAAAGGATGCAATACTCCGAGGGTGCTCTTCGGGAGGGCGTTCTTTATGACATGTTAGGACGGGATCGCCATGAAGATGTCAGGGGCCGAACCCTATCAGCATTGATGAAACGCTATCATGTTGACCTCACCAATGCCGAGGGCATAAATCGTTACGCACTGACCTGTTTTGACCAAGTCAGCCAGAGTTGGAGGCTGGAGGCTTCTGATCGGGAGCTTCTGAACTGGGCTTCACTGGTTTGCGAAGTGGGTCTGGATATTTCACATTCACAATACAACCGTCATGGCGCTTATCTGATCCAGCACTCGGATCTGATGGGTTTCAATAAAGAGCAGCAGAGAAAGCTGGCTCTTTTGGTACACGCGCATCGCAGGACGATTCCGAAAGGGTTGCTTGAACATTCAGACAGCAATCTGCTGTTAAAGCTGACGGTACTTCTGCGTATGGGGATTGTGCTTAATCATATACGAAGCAGCACATTCTCCCATTATGACTTAAAAGCAGGCAACCGTGCTTTAAGTGTTGGCTTTGAATCAGGTTGGCTAAAAGATCACCCCCTGACGGCAGCCGACTTTGAACGAGAAAAAATGTATCTGAATAAAGTCGGCTTCAAATTAAGTGTTAACTGATTGACCAGGGGACTGGTCCGAAGACATATCAAACTCCTGATACTCTTCCTTGTCCCTTGTAAGCATGATAACGGCGCCATCAATCAGGTTGGTACAGGCATCGTGAACGTGAGCGCTGTCATTCAATAGCGAGCTGGCGATAAATGGGTCGACCTGTCCTGAGCGAATCAGTTCGTTCAGAGTCTCGTTGGTTTGACTGTCTCGTTCTCTGAGTTCTTGCTTCAGTTGGTCTGCGTGTTCGCGGATATGGCTGTAGCTGCGTCGAACGCCCAAAATGTCAACCAGTTTCAGAACAGAAGCCAGGCAAAGCCTAAGTTGATTGTACTGTTCCCGAATCTGCTCGTTTTCCGACTTGGTGTATTTGCCCATATTCTTATAGATATGCTTTACGTGCTTGATGGCCTGAACAAAGTCACGACAGGCCACCTTCAGGGCGAACAGCTCCTGGGCTTGTTGCCTGGGGAGTTTGCCCTCCAGGGCGCCAGAGTACTGGACAATATCTGCGTAGATACCTTTTATGTGCCGAATATAAAGCTCCTTGATCGTCCAGGGCTGATCATCCCTGCGCCAGCTCTGAACCAACTCTTCAAGGTTGTCGGACTCACGAAGCTTTTCACCACTGAGATAAATGCCATAACAGATCAACTCCAGAGTATTGCGATAGAGATGCCCACATTCCTTGGTAATCGCTCTCAATGCGGTGTCGGGATAACTGAGTGTGACCGGGTTCAGATAAATAGCTCTATTTACCTTCGGAGATTCATCTTCTGCAAGATTCAACGGAACCTGTGGTGTGTTATCAATAAAGAGCTTCTGCAGCCAATGCACCATTTTATTGAGGAATGGTAAAAGGACCATAATACCAATGATGTTGAACAGGCTATGAAAGATGGCCAGCTTCAGGGTGTAGTTATTCGCTGCGATACCATAAACGGAAGCCAGATAGTCCACTGTCCCCATCAGAGGTTCGAGAGCAGCAATAGCAATGATTGCAGTGACGACATTAAAAGCAAGGTGAGCAACAGCCAGTCTTTTCCCTTCTGCATTGGCACTGATGGCTCCAAGGATGGCTGTGATGGTGGTGCCAATATTTGAGCCGATGGCCAGAGCCAGAGCATTCTCGTAGCTGAGCTGGCCCGCAGCAAGAGCCGAGAATGTCAAAACCATTGTTGCGTTGGTTGACTGCATAATGATGGTGGCCAGCATACCTAACCCGGTATACACCAGCACCCCAAAAAAGCCCCGCATGGCAAATTCAGCCAGATCAATGGAGCTTTTGAAGGCATCAAAGCCCACCTTCATGTAGTGGATACCCAGGAACAGAAAGCCTATGCCAAGAAGAATGTAGCCTAATCCATTAATATTCTTGTGTTTGTTGGATTTCAGGAGCAGTCCTATCACCAACAGAGGCATGGCATAGGCTGACAATTTAACCTTCAAGCCGAAGAGAGCCACCAACCAGGCACCGGCTGTACTGCCGAGGTTGGCACCAAAAATAATCCCGATGCCTGCCGTCAGCCCTATCAGACCGGCACTGAGAAAGGAAATGACGATAACCGAAACCAGAGAGCTGGATTGCAGAAAAGCGGTGGAAATTACGCCAAAGGACAGGCTTTTCCAGACCTTGTCGGTAGTTTTCTTCAGCAGGGCTTCAAGAAGCCCCCCGGTATAAACCTTGAAGCCCTGCTCCAGATAAACCATGCCAAACAAAAAAATAGCAACACCGGCCGCTATCTCACGAAACTCTGGGCTGACCCAGAAACCGTAGATCAGCATTACGATGATAGAGGGCAGAAAAAGCCGGCTTAACATGCCTGATTGAAAACTCATAAGCATTCCGAACACTGACTTCATTAACGTTCTTATCGGCGTGTTGGTTCGGACTTTTCAATTAATTTATCTGTCGTAAAACTGTCACTAAAGAGTCAGGACTAAGGCCCGATAATATGGGTTCCTGAGGTTCCACTGCCTGATCCGCAGGGTGCAACAGCCTCATAGGAATAGATGACGAAGATGAGAAACATTCAAAGGGCTGTGACGGCAAGTTTCATGACAGGGAACTTCGTGCAGATAGTTGAGTAACAAGGTTAGGAAGATGGCCGGAAATCTGATAGTTAAAGATCGAATCACCTGCGAGCAGGGGCGATTATATCAATGCCTGCGAAATGGTCGAATCAAAGTACTGATGGACAATGGCGAAGTCAGAGAGTATTTCGCCAAAGATCTGGTGGCCACGCTGGCCTCCAGTCCGGTGGCAGAGCTTTCCAAAAGAGGTCGTCTAAAACAGTGATAGAAGTGGCAAAAGTACATAAACACACCAGGGCCTGCTTTTTTCAGGCCTTTTGTGTAACATCTACCCGCCCGATCAAAAGTTTACGACGATTTTGCTAATTCAGCTTGTCGACCAGAAATGCCCATAGCGTATTTCATGACTTCCTTAACAGCTGGCCTTGATTTCCCGGCAATACCCAATGCAAGGTTTCTCAGAACCTTCAGAGGCACATTACTGTTGCTGAAAGCGAGATAGAAAGCGTCCATGGTACTCATCATAAGTTGATTATCTCTGCGACGAGCCTTTTCATAACGCGACAATACTTTCTTACTACCCAGAGACCGACCCGCATGATAAGCATCGGTCAGTATCTCTGCCAGCCAGGCAACGTCCTGAAAGCCCAGGTTGACACCCTGACCCGCAAGAGGGTTGATGGTGTGTGCGGCATCGCCCGCAAGTACCACACCATTGGCGAAATAGTTCATGGCATGTCGACGAGCCAGCGGGAACGATCCTCTCTCGTGCAGTTTAATCAACGGTGGTAACTCTTTAGGAAAAGTCGTTGAAAGTTCTTCCAGAAACTCACTGTCTGGCAGTTTCATGAGTTTATGGACATTCTCTGGCAGGTTATACCAGACAATAGACGCATAACTTTTGCCATCAACATCAGCCATTGGAAGAAAGGCTTCCGGTCCCGTGGCAGTGAACGCCTGCCAGGTAATGTCCTGTAAGCCCCCTTCAATCTCAACAGTCGCCACCAGGCACTGTTGCTCATATTCACGAGTGTCCAGACGAATATTGGCCTGTTCCCTGACCCTGGACTGAGCACCATCAGCCCCAATAAGCAAATCCGCGGTAAATACATTGCCATCCTGCAGCGTGACTTCAGGCTTTTCACCTCTGAGATTCATGCTTTCAATGGTTGCAGGGGCAAACACCGATACCGATTCTATGTCTTCGAGCCTTTTTAAAAGACCCAGCTGAGTGACACGGTTCTCGACAATAAAACCCAACTGTTCATGCCTGATATCTGCCGCGTTGAAGATAATTTGATTAGGCCGTTTATCCAGCTCTTTGCCGACCGGGGAGTATAGTTTCTCCCACACAGCCATGCGTCGATAAGGGCACATCCTCATGGTTTCCATATACGGCCAGGCACCCAGATTTTTCAGAATCTGCCCGGATGCGTAGCTCAGTGCCGATACTCTCAGATCCGGTAACTGATCGGGTTTGAATGCTGACGGTAAGGCCCGGTCAAAAACCGCCACCCGAATACCTTTGAGGCCCAAAGCACACGCAATTGCGGCACCCACCATGCCTGCGCCAACCACCATTACATCGTAGTGTTCTGATTTCGTCATAGCCTGAAACTTCCCGTTAGCCCGCAGTCTTTGGATAACCGGCTTATATGACCACAGGGCGAATGAATGCTCAACTATCCGGCTCGAGAAGGCTATCGCAGCATCTCAAAAAGAAAAATCCATTTTCTTGCATATCAATCAACTACTGCTAAAAACATTGTGCTCATAAACAAAAATCCACTGATTGGAGTATTCAAATGCAGTATCGGTTTCTTCCGATAGTTCCTTTCCTTGTGTCACTCTACACCGAAGCGGGACAATGGCCTGACGTGGCTCGATATTCAACTTCTTATTACTCCCAACTCAAAACCATGGACTTATATCTTCCACCTATACAGGCATTGGAAATTCCTAAAGCACAACGGATCGATCCAGTCTTTTATCAACCTGAAGCATCTTCACTGAGTAAAACAAAAACATTTCTTCAATTAAATGTTGCTACTGCCGGTTATTCCTCTATTGAGATTTCTGAAGCCGATGACGGTGTTTTCTTCACTGACTTTAAAAGCTCAGAAACAACGTCCAAAACAACCACTGCATTAGAGCAGGACTATCTGAACCATCTGGATATACTCAGACTGAACAAGATAAGGCTGGTGTTTGACTCTCAGGACAACACCCTGAGATTTTCTTGTCATGGAAAAACGTTCATTATTTCCAAATTCAGCGATTCCGGGACTTCTGAACCCTATCAGTCATTCCTGGTCCCGGCTATTTCATTAATGCCGGAAGTCGTCCAACTGATTGTCAACCTGATCCGGCACCTGAATGAACATCCTGACGGTATAGAGGGAGAAGAAGCTTTCCCCGGGGGAACACTCCAACAGGCTGATGTGGATAAGTATTTGATTTTTTCCGACACTGCTCTGTTTCCCACTTATCCTGACACAAGCTTCTGCAGGGGCAGCAGTCACTGTGTCCCCCTGAGTCAATACGCCTGGCTGGTCTATTCAGGGCATGGCAAAGCGGCCATTGTGAGCGATCCTTATTCCTCCGATGAGCCTATGGATGCAGATAATGGAAAAGACGGTGAGGGAGGTGAAGTGAAAAAGCCTGCCTATGCAACTCTTCCTGCCGGGGCCACTGACTTTCGGGCAGGTAATATCGGCATTGGAGGAGGTATTGGGGCTGGCTCAGGCGGTGAAGACAATGATCCACCGGAAAAAGCAACTGATTATTCCCGAACGCCTCCAGAAGACAAAAACGAGTCTGACGATGATCTTAACTTGTTACTGACTGAACTCTCTTTGCTGTCTGACGATGATTTTCTCTCTTTAATGGATGATATCTCTTTGCTATTAAATACGGTTAGTGCAGTCTACGAGCAACAAGGCTGGATCTTCTCTGTAAGGGAAGAGTCTACAGTGATTTATGCACCTGTACGCACAACATTTAATGCACGTTCAGCAGGAGTGATTGAGAAAAATATGCCACAGGAAGAACTTGCGAGGCTGCGGTACGCTCTGATGTTCGCTCAAGCTGCTATTGGCGATACATTTAAAGTTCTGGGCATAAGACGTCTTAAGCAGCTACTGGATAACCTTACCGGCAAATCTGATGATTCAAGAGAAGCTTTGCCAGAACCACCTGTCACTTCTGCCCAGCGATCTCCTGAAACTGAGACAACCGCCACAACTCCTGACACTGACGCCGGGGCTACAAGTAGTGCAGGTGGAGGCTTACGCCACTGGATGTTCCTGAAATCTTACGCCAGTCTGGGCGGGATTCAAGGTGTTGTTGATCATGAGAATGCAAATGCGATGCAGCCAGATGATTCCCACAGCTGCATGTCTGATGGCTCTGGGAAAGCGTCGCCAGAAGCGCCTGTTACTTCTGATCAGGGATCTCCTGAAACAGAGACAACAGTCATCGATTCTGACACGGCTCCCTTGATACCAGACGATGATGAATAGCCCGTCGTCGATCCAGATCCTTCAAACAGAGGAGAGCTTCCGGAAGATAGGTCACCCACAGAGCGGGACTTGTTGATCAACAATAATGATAACTAAACTTCTGACTCGTCTTCATCATGATCCGTACCTTCGTCTTTTTGCCGGGCCCGACGCTCAGAAAGCTTTCGGGCCCCGCGCTTCTTCTGGCGTTTTTTTGAGGCTTTTCGGGATCGCAGATTACGTGCAGATTCGAGCCCCTGCTCGTTTTGGGGGACTTTAGGCTGATATTCATCGCCTCCCTGCTGAGAACCTTCACCCTGATCGCCTGAGCTTTTGTTTGGATTCTCACCATAGTCCAGGGCAGTCGAAGTAGAAGATGGATTGATCTTCATCGGTTGCGCTTCCTTACTCACCTATTGAATGAGTGTATCCTGAAAAATCTTTTACCACCATGAGTGAGTGATTTGCACCACGAATATCGGCTGCCATGTCGCATGAAAAACAGCCATACCCAATCCGGATTTCTTTCCACCCGGAAGTTTCGCTCCCCTCTCACCCTTCAGCAGGTGCCTCTGAGGAGGTATTTAGCAGCCAGCTATTTTCAAAGAGGAGTAAAGGCTCTAGTCTATGCTGTCTATGTTTATTGCACCGGTACCTCTGTCATCCTATGCAACAGAAGCCTATCGTCATTTTTGACTCCGGAGTCGGAGGTCTCAGTATTTACCAGAAAATCAGAGAGAATCTGCCGTTTCTTTCCGTGATTTACTGCTCTGACAGTGAAGGTTTTCCCTATGGCCCAAAACCTGAAAATGATGTGGTCGAACGAACCCTTCATTGCCTGACGCGGCTGGTCGCCAACTTTCAACCAGCCCTCGCCATCATTGCCTGTAATACAGCCAGCACTATTTCTCTGCCCAGAGCCCGCGAGTTGCTCGACATTCCTGTTGTTGGCGTTGTGCCAGCGATCAAGCCAGCCAGCCAGACTTCACAAAAGCGCTGCATCGGTCTTCTGGCCACACCGGGAACCGTTGCGAGAGATTATACCAATCAGCTGATTCATGAGTTTGCGGGAGACTGCGAGGTGATTCGGGTAGGAAGCAGTGAACTGGTGCACCTTGCTGAACAACATATGCGCGGTGAATCAATAAACCTTGATGATCTGAAAAAAATTATTAGACCACTGTTTAATGGTAATAACTGGCCAGACTGTATTGTTTTGGGTTGCACCCATTTCCCACTGGTTCAGGAGCTTCTCGATTCTGTCGTACCAGCCCCGGTTACCTGGGTTGATTCAGGCGAAGCAATCGCCCGCAGAGTCGCCTCTTTGCTGAAGACGCATTATTCCTATCCTGAAGGGCCCCATTATGAAGGGACTGTGGAACATCGCTTCCTTTATACGGGCTCAGACCAATTGGTCACATCATTGCTGCCTGCTCTGAAAGCCATGAACTTTTCAGAAATAGCCTGTCTGGATAACTGACGACAAGTGCCTGACCGGGAATAACCCCGATCAGGCTGACTATCAAAGTTCTCTGGCCTGATAGTAAGCCACTTCTGAAATGTTGTGATACTCCACAGACTGCCTGCGGAATGCATCATAGGATTCATAGATCCTTTTTGCCTGCTCGCTGTTGCTACGAGTCTCAGCCACGACTTCTTCAGAGATGATCTTTAGCTGTTTAAGTACATCATCCGGAAGTTTTTTCAGCTGCACACCGTGCTCTTCAACCAACTGTTTCAGGGCGGCATTATTGCGGGCAGTGTATTCATCAATCATATCCTGATTCACTGCCCGGGCAGCGGTGGTCACAATGGCCTGCAAATCGGCCGGTAACGCATTCCATTTATCCAGATTGACAGTGAACTCAAGCACTGTGCCCGGCTCGTGCCAGCCAGGATAGTAGTAGTATTTTGCGGCTTTATAGAGACCAAATGCCAGATCATTGTAAGGACCTACCCACTCAGTCGCATCAATGGTTCCCGTCTGAAGTGCGGTAAAGATTTCCCCACCCGCTAAATTGACAGGCACCCCGCCCAGACGTTTGAGAACTTCGCCACCCATACCAGGAATGCGCATCTTCAGACCTTTCAGGTCTTCCAGAGAGTTAATCTCCCTGTTGAACCAGCCTGCCATTTGAACCCCGCTGTTACCCCCGGCAAAAGGCTTGAGATTAAAGGGCTTGTAAAGGTCATCCCAGAGTTGCTGACCGCCACCGTAGTGAATCCAGCTGCTGATTTCCTGAGCATTCAACCCATAAGGAACCGTTGCGAAAAACTGAGCGGCAGGCTCTTTTCCTTTCCAGTAATAAGCACCGCTGTGACCCATGTCGGCTGTGCCATTGGAGACTGCGTCGAACACCTCCAGAGGGGGAACCAGTTCACCACCGCCGTATACCTTTAGCGTAAGCCGACCAGCGCTCATCTCATCAACTAATTTGGCAAATCGTTCTGGTCCCATACCCAGACCCGGAAAGTTTTTCGGCCAGGAGGTTACCATTTTCCATTCGTAGGTTGGTTTAACTGACTCGGCTGGCAATGCAGAAGTCGATGTTGCAGAAAATTCCGGCTCACCACAGCCCGAAAGAAATGTCACTGTCGCAGCCAGTCCGATGAATGTAAGAAAGTTACGGCGTCTCATTAAGCTTACCTGTTAATTGTTGTTTTTATTATGTGATCGCAGAGCCTGCCGAAGAAATAGTAGGACGTTATTGAAAACTGTTCAACCCGCCAGTTCTTAAGTCTGCTGTGATCCTGATTCTCGACTACCCTCAATGCCATGGTTTCATTATCCAATAAAGATCAATCAACCGTTTTCAATACACATTGACATATGAAAGGCGATGTTATGCTTAAGAAAAAATTGAGATATTCAGACTACACCCTGATTTTTATGCTGTTATTTGCTTCACCTTATGCCCTTGCTTATCCGAATTTAAGCTCGAGTTCCTTGCTAAATTATCTGGCAACCATGTTGGTTCTCCAATCTACCATTAACCTTCCTGGTAATCATAATACCGGCTTGGTAGACGCCAATAGTTGTGACGGCAGCTGTCAGTTTGAGCCACAGTTGCATGAATATTTTCAAGGCAGCGTTATTCTTTTTGTCAGGGCTGTTCAATCCCCTTGCTCAAAACGCATTTTTGATGAAAAAAAGGAAATTTGGTTTGGGGGTTGGAGTCATGAATATAGTTTTATCGATCCTTTTATGATGAAGGTAGAAAAAAATGGTAGTTTGACTCCGGAAATAGGGTATGACGGAAGGTTTGCTTATTCTGTTAAAGATGATCCGGAAGGCATTAGTCTGAAAATCCTTTTTAAGGATGTACAGCCAGAAGAGGCTGGATTTTACGGCGCTCGCTTCCGTATTGACTCTTGGCCCCCTGTTATGTTCTCGTGCATTCTTGAACTACGACACATTCATCATGGACCATTGCAACCAAATATTAATGTTATCAGGGGCAATGAAGCCAGGTTTCAATATAGATTCAATCCCACTGTTGATAATGAAATACCCTCACTGGATTCGATCCGCTTTGGTCCCCAGCAAAAAAATGGAAGTATTGAAACCTACCTGTATTGGCAGAAAGACAAGGTAGAAAGTACCGCCTATAAAAATGCTGAAAAACAGGTTCCGCTGAATTTTTCCAGTCCTGCAAATACATCGATGACCCTTTCCAATCCGAGAAATATTTCACTGGATCTTTCCGGACTTGGAAACTATACCTTCGCTATTACTCTTCATGGAGTAGATTTAAATGATACTGGTCGGTATCTCTGTGATATAGAAGTGACACGTACTCTGAAGACTTTCCACACGCTAACTGCAGACCTTATTGTCGAGTCAAATCTCTCCGATCCTGATTTTACAGAGCCATCGACCCAAAGCTCATTTACGCAAACGCCTACTTCCTACCCCGGTGATACTAAAAACCGAAAAACAGATCTTACCATTAAACTCAACTTACCGACTGCTACCAATGAACCATTCATCACTCAGGATCTCCTTAAACAGGGCTCTCCTTATCCTGACACCGACCAGAAAAAATCATCGCGAACTTACGGTGAAGGGATTGGGTCAGGGATCGGCATTGGAATCCCCGCAGGGGTGGTGATAACCACTGTAGCGGCTGCGGGTATTTTCTTACTTGTCCGTCATTTAAGAAACAACCAGAAACGTTATGGTCTTATTGATAGAGAGTTTGTTCCTTTTAATGATGGTGACATTCTGCTTAACGCAAGATGATCATTAAGACTTGCATAAGTCTTCTCAGTTATAATCACTGAAGTTACGCAGTTGACAGTTCTCATAGCATGCGCCGGTGACTTAACCACCGACGCATTCGATTTCAGCACTTTAAGGAAGAGCTCGACTTCCCACCGTTTCCTGTAGATCGCCATGATATTCTCGGCATCACAGTCAAGATTGCTATAAACCGGATAGAGAATGTCTGTACTTCTTCCATCGTTGTTTTTAAAGACATGACGGTATAGCAGAACGGGGAAACTGAAACCTGCTATCACAAATCTGGCCCACTCCTCCAATTAAGATTAACTAACCAGCTGGTTAATGACTTATCTCAAGCAACTGCTAATGTGATTATTGACATCCTCCCCACCCTAAAGAGGCTGTCGCAAAAGTACGAGGTTTACGTTCATTCGATAAATCTGACTAATGACTGACAAAATATCTGTTCCTCTATAGAGGGGTAAAGGGGTAAAGGGGTAAAGGGGTAAAATTATGTTCACGAATAATGAGATACCGAAAACGACACAGCCGTTTGACTATACATCGCTTGCTAAGAATGACTCTTCAGGATCACTCAGCAGTTTTTCCGGTCGTTCTGTAACCCGGCACGAAGTAAATTTTTCCTATTTCCCAAAGCAAAAAGAATCGTGCAACGTAGATTGCCTCAATATCACCCAATTTACGGATCATAAAGCCGTAGTGACTTTTTATTTTGGTGAGAAAACGTTGGGGGATTGGCTTAATATTACAGAATCCTATGGGCCCTCATTTATTGGGCATCATGATGTTCATCATCAGCCGCGCATCCACAAAAAAGACTCTCCATTCGATAGGCACAGTCACGTCCTTATTGAAAGTGATAAGCTCGAAAGCTATGTACAAGAAGTCTCTGAAGAAATAGGCTTGTCTTCAGTCGATATTGCGCAGATTCAGCACTCCACCCGACAGTTTTGCGATAATCCCGGGGAGTCCAGCATCAAGTTTGAAGACGGCAGCTATGCAGAAAATGGGGGTGCCCGTTATTTACCGTAGTTTCGCATTCATACCACAGGTAATAGATGTCCGATCAGACGTAACACTGATGACGGTAGCAAACGACAGCGAAGTGCGTAACTTCAGTTAACCATCTATTGTTGTTCGTGACTGTGGCCTTTTGTTCCGGGAACATCAGGATTCAATTTCATTCGTTTGAGTAAGAAGGTTCCTATGAACAGAAATTTGATCATTTTTGTGCTGCTATTCGCAACGGTCTCCTATGCAGAATTGATCAAAGTAAATCCGGGCAAGTACTTTGACTATTATCATATGCAATACGAGCTAAAATCTGGCGAATACACGGTTAACAAGAACTACGGTTTTAATCAAGGCGGTCAGTTTGAAGTATTAGTGCCTAAAAAATTCTTTCCTATCTCTGCACCTAACTGTAAAAAAAATATCATTATACGAATGCCCGCTTCAGATACTGAAGAGCAAAAAAAGGCATTGTACGAAAAGTTAATGGCGGGAAAATCGGTAGTCGTCACACTGGAACTTAACCCCTATGTCAATATCATCAACGAATCGCCATTAAAATTAGAGTTACAGTATTGTAACGTGTTTTTCAGACAAAAATTGGGCAATTACTACGACAGATTGTGAATTATGCTACGGAAACCTGCAAATAAGTCCTTGCTATTCTGGTCTACCAAAGGACTTATTCACACGTTCTTTATGCTCTCACACTTATAGCGGACTCAGGTTAGCGTAAGCCATCATTAACCATTTTGAGCCTTCCGAATCAAAGTTCACCTGAACCCGAGCCTGACTGCCTTCACCCTCATAGTTCAGGACCACCCCTTCACCAAAGACATCGTGATGAACACGCTGACCCAACGCCAATCCATGGTCAGACTTTTGCACAGAAACCGGACGAGTGATTGATCCACCCAAACGCACTTCCTGCAGCAACTCGCCGGGAATTTCCCGAATAAAGCGGGAAGGGCGGTTCATGGTGTCATTCCCGTAGAGTCTGCGATTCTCTGCGTAGGTGAGGTAGAGCTTTTCCATAGACCGGGTAATCCCGACATAACAGAGTCGTCTTTCTTCCTCCAGATTGCCTTCTTCCAGAGACATCTTATGAGGGAACAGACCTTCTTCCAGACCGGCGAGAAAAACCAGAGGAAACTCCAACCCCTTGGCTGAGTGAAGAGTCATCATCTGAACACTGTCTGTGAACGCGTCAGCCTGATTTTCCCCTGCTTCCAGAGCAGCGTGGGCCAGAAATGCATCCAAAGGCGACATGGGCTCTGTCTCTTCATCCTGATCGATGTCGTCAATATCAAACTCGCTGCACGCGGTGACCAGTTCCTCCAGGTTTTCTACCCTGGCACGACCTTTTTCTCCTTTCTCTTTCTGATGATGATCTATCAGACCAGAGACGGATATTACATGGTCGGCCAATTCCCCCAGCTCCAGATCATCGCCTGAAATACCCAGGCTTTCTATCAGCTCAACAAACGCACCCAGAGAATGGCCGGCTTTGCCACCCATGGCACTGGTCGCAACAACACTTTTGATGGCACCCCATAAACTCAGGCCTTGTGAACGGGCTGTTTCACGGAGTTTTTCAACGGTTTTTTCACCAATGCCACGAGTAGGTATATTAATGACCCTTTCCAGGGAGGTGTCGTCATTGGGTGAGCTGACCAGTCTCAGATAGGCCATAGCATTCTTGATTTCCGCCCGTTCAAAGAACCGCTGACCACCATAAATTCGATAGGGAATGGAAGCCCTGAGCATGGCTTCTTCCAGAATACGGGACTGGGCATTGGAGCGGTATAGTACCGCCATACCACTGCGAGCCATTCCCTGTTCAGAAGCCTCACGAATGCGATCGGTAATAAATCGGGCTTCATCCATCTCGTTAAAACCGGCATAAAGCTGGATGGGCTCTCCCTCATTACCGCTCGTCCAAAGTTCTTTACCCAGCCGGTCCGGGTTATTGGCAATCACCGCATTGGCAGCACGAAGGATGTTGCTGGTAGAGCGGTAGTTCTGTTCAAGACGAATGGTTTCAGCTTTTGGGAAGTCTTTTGAGAATTGTCGTATGTTTTCAATACGGGCACCACGCCAGCCATAGATTGACTGATCGTCATCACCGACGATCATCATTTTGTCCTGATCACCAGTCAATATCCTTAACCAGGCGTACTGAATGGCGTTAGTATCCTGAAACTCGTCCACCAGCACATAACGGAATCGCTCTTGATAGTGCTGAAGAATATCCGATCTTTTCAGCCAGAGTTCATGTGAGCGTAAGAGCAGCTCACCAAAATCAACAACTCCTGTCTGGTTACAGTAGTCTTGGTAAGCCCGATAAACATCCAGCATGGTTCTGTCAAAAGGATCATAGCCAGGTTCGATGTAGTCAGGCCTCAGCCCCTCATCTTTCTTACTATTGATGTACCACTGAGCCTGCCGGGGGGGCCACTTCTGTTCGTCCAGATTCATGGCCTTCATCAGACGTTTTATCACCCTGAGCTGATCATCGCTGTCGAGTATCTGAAAGTTTTCGGGCAGGCCTGCATCCTTATAGTGAGCTCTCAACAACCGGTGAGCCAGTCCATGGAAAGTCCCTACCCACATGCCTCGCGGAGGAATCCCTAGCAGCTCTTCGATTCGGCTTCGCATTTCTGCGGCCGCCTTATTGGTAAAAGTCACCGCCATGACAGAGTAGGGCGACATGCCTTCAGCCTGAATCAACCAGGCAATACGGTGCACGAGTACCCGGGTTTTACCACTGCCAGCACCTGCCAGAACCAGCAGTGAACCCGGAGGGCTTGTGACCGCCTGTCGCTGGGCATCGTTCAGGGAGTCAATGATAGGGGTTACATCCATAGATGGCATTCTTTCCAGCTAGATAAACACTATGCAGCCCGGCGGCTCAATCCGAAACCAGAGCTGTTAAGGAATTGTACAGGTTTTTAGCAAAATCGTCGTAAACTCTCATTTGGACGGTGGTTTACAACCATTCTGCTAAAAATCTATTTTGTAGGATATATCTCACATACTTTGTCGTGTTTTTCTCTTGTTCTTCTCAAGCATTTTTCATAACTTCGTAACTGTCAGAAAGCATCATAAAAAAGAATAAAAAACAAAGGGGTGCCATCATGGCTAACAAAGATACACAGCTCAAGAAAGATTATCTTCAGGAAGAAGAAATTATTCGAGACGATCTGCCTAACAAAGGTTCAAAACGTGCACTGCAGATTCGAAGAGCCCTGGAAGACAGGCAAGAAACCAAAAAACTCAGCTCCTTCTTTGGCGACAGCTATTGGGGCGATGTTTGACCATCGATTTTTCAGCCCCTTATCAAGGAAGGTGTTGTAAAGGGGCTGAGACTTTCCTAACCATTGTAGTGTTTACTTTCTTCCGCTTTCCCTAAGGCAATTCTGATATCACCCAACTTTCTCCCAATGGTGTATTCTGGCGGTTTCATCTCCATTGAACTGGTAATCCATACCGGCTGTTTAATATGAAAACAATGACCTTCTTCAGTCGTTAGCTTATAAGAGGGAAAAGCCAACACAAACTTTAACTGCAAACGACCATCTTCGTGCCTATGTATTTGTGTTTCACACTTCCTTTCCTGTGGAGCAATAACACGATGCACGCCCAGTTTTTCTTGAACCATAACACTCAAGGTATTGACCAATGGGTTGTATGGGCTTTGACTCACCATATCCGTCAGGACACCTTTCAGTGCTTCGGGTTAAAAAAGTTCGCAATAATCTATTATAATCTAAAGCTATCTAATATAATCTCAAGAATGGA
>NZ_JAHHPQ010000302.1:0-2010 GCF_024606245.1 Endozoicomonas sp. SESOKO2 | reverse complement strand
ATTGACACCCACACCGAAAGTGAAATTACACAGGTGACGACGGCCTGCACGGCAGTTGCGGCAGTGACCGCAGGTAATATGACCTTCACCAGAGACACGCTGGCCTATTTCAAAACCACGCACGCCTTCGCCCATCTCCACGATTTCACCAATGAATTCGTGCCCTACGTGCATTCCAACAGGGATGGTATTTTGAGACCACTCATCCCAGTTGTAGATATGCATGTCGGTTCCGCAGATCGCCGTTTTGCGAATCTTGATCAGAACATCGTTATAGCCAGCTTCCGGCCTGGGCTTGTCGGCCAGCCAGATGCCTTTTTCCGCTTTCAGTTTTGCCAGGGTTTTCATGTCAGGTTCCTTTTAACTCTGCTCTGCAGGCTCTTTGGGCGGCTCTCAGGAGACTCTCTCTAGGAGGCTCTCTAGGAGATAATGCCCAGCTCACGACCTACTTTGGCAAAGGCTACAATGACTCGATCCATGTGTTCCTGATTATGAGCAGCCGACATCTGGGTACGAATTCGGGCTGCCCCCCTTGGAACAACCGGGAAGGAGAATCCTACTACATAGATTCCTTCTTTCAGCATTCGTTCCGCAAACTCAGCAGCCAGTGAGGCATCACCCAGCATGACCGGAATAATCGCATGCCCATTACCTGCCAGTGTAAAGCCCAGCTTTTCCATCTCGGTGCGGAAGTAATCCGAGTTATGGCGCAGCTTCTCACGTAGCTCACCACCGGACTCCAGCATATCCAGAACCTTGATAGAAGCACTGGCAATGGTTGGACTCAGGGTGTTGGAGAACAGGTAAGGACGGGAACGGTTACGCAACCAGTCGATAACTTCAGGGCTGCGGGCAGAGGTATAACCACCAGAAGCACCGCCCAGAGCCTTGCCCAGGGTACCGGTAATAATATCCACACGATCCATTACGCCACAGTATTCGTGGGTACCACGGCCATTTTCACCGACAAAACCTACGGCATGGGAATCATCCACCATCACCATGGCATCGTACCTGTCCGCAAGATCGCAGACACCTTTGAGGTTGGCAATAACGCCATCCATGGAGAATACACCGTCCGTTGCGATCAGCTTGTAACGGGCACCTGCTTCTGTCGCTTCTTTCAGTTTGGCTTCCAGATCTGCCATATCGTTGTTGGCGTAACGGAAACGCTTGGCCTTACACAAACGTACACCATCTATGATGCTGGCATGGTTGAGAGAATCACTGATAACGGCATCTTCCGGTCCCAGCAGGGTTTCAAAAAGACCGGCATTAGCGTCAAAACAGGAGGAATAGAGGATAGTGTCATTCATGCCCAGGAATTCGGAAATGCGTTTTTCCAATTCCTTGTGTACATTCTGGGTACCACAGATAAAACGTACGGAGGCCATACCGTAACCGTATTCATCCAGTGCCTGCCTGCCTGCTTCTATCAGCTCAGGGGAATTGGCCAACCCGAGATAGTTGTTGGCACAAAAATTAATGACCTCTTCACCGGTGTTAACAGTGATATCAGCCTGCTGCTGGGAGGTAATAACTCGCTCGCTTTTGTACAAACCTTCTTTTTTAAGGTCTTCCAGCTGCTCACGCAGTCCAGCGTAAAAGTCGGCTTTCATTTCGGCTCCAGAAATCAAAAAATATGAGGGACTGGCCGGGACAGGCAGTTCATGCGCTCTTCTCAGTCAGACTCTTAGGGGAGCAGTCCCGATTCAACCCCCAAACACATTACAGGCTGAACAAAGTACCAATAACCCCATTGTAGAAGACAGCAATATTGAATCAGGGGGTCGAGACTCTGTACCAGCATTTATACGTATTTCGCCCGGACCCTGATGGCTCTGGTTCAGAGTATCCATTAAACAGGGCTATGCCCATTGAATTTGGAGATGTTTATGAAAGATCAGACAGTGTTCAGGAGCCTGTGGGATTTAAGTCAGGAAAAGGGGCTATCGCAACCGGAGAATTGCGATAACCCGTCTCTGTCACAAAGACAGAGAATTGACGAGG
>NZ_JAHHPQ010000301.1:0-4921 GCF_024606245.1 Endozoicomonas sp. SESOKO2 | reverse complement strand
GACCAATTTATTGCAACCGCAGTAGGACAGCCTTAAGTCCGACAGGCTGCTAGCATGGGAACGAGTCAAAAGCAAAGCTTCTTCAGTTGAATCTCAGAGTTGTTAATCTCTGTAGGGGACAATTTCGAGACAAAGCTAAATTCGCCCAATAGCTAGCGGATTTGCCATTTTGAACTAAATTCACTCAACAGCTTACCGGAACAACAATGAGCGATTCACAGCCGTGAGCAAGTAACAGCCGTGAGCGAATGGAAGTTAGTTCCTGGTCTGGTGTGGAAATGTCTTAACGGTAGTCAAAGTAATCAGCTCTGAGGTAGTCGGATGGCACATGCTTGCCCCAACGCACTGAGCCTTGCTGCGGCCGTTGCCATCGGCTCTTCAATTATTGGTACACAGGCACTGGCCGATCGCAAGCTGCAGACAAAATCTGCCGATATTCTGGGCAATAAACATGCAGAATTCACCTGGAGTGAGGTCATGGTTCGGCCGACTTCAGGCCCTGACCAACAGCCAATACCCAAATCCATTACAACCACTTACCCTTATGAGCCTCTGCTCAGTGTGGACTATGTTATTCCTTCTTTAAGCTTTACAGAGGTTCTTTATGGTATTGAGGGTGGCGCTTCCAGTGTTGATCAGTTTGAAACAGACGAGAATGACGTTGCTCAGATGTACACCAAAGTCCTGAAGGTTGGTGATGAGGGCATTTTCAGGTTCACCCATAATCTTGAAGAAAAGGAACTGATCATTGAAGTCAGAGGCAAAATGACCGATCAGGATTCAATTGATGCTGTTCGTGATCACTTACACCAATCATTGGAACCGTTAACGAAAATCGCCAGCCCGGAACAACTGGCTGATTTGCTGAAAGCTGCCAACAGCAGAGCAGGAAACCTGGGCAAACACGATCACTATGTTGCCCTTGCCATCATTGAAGTTGAAAAAGTTGAAGTGCGTGGTCGTACCTTCATGCGTCTTATTGCTTCGGGCGATCAGCCCCCTGATCTGCAAAGTCTGGGTCAATCGCTCTTTGTCAATGATGAGGCTCTCCTGGCAGCAGCCACCTCTGCCTATATCCGGGTTCATGCCCTGGGAGAGGATTTACAACAGCAGGCTCTAAATGAGCTGTTGGCACACAGCAAACCCGTCGGATATGTTGTACTCGCGGAGGATGATACGCGGGTTTATCCTGTGCCTGCGGGCTATCCAAAGCTGGAAGTAGCAGAAACTCCGGGCGAAGTTATTGTTTTTCATGGCCAGAAGCTGAATCCGAATGATGCCGCTTTTGTAGAAAACCTCTATAAGCTTCGGGAAGAAGCTAAGGCTAATAACCCCGTTCATTCAGTAACAACACAAGTTAAAAACTATAAGGTTGAAAGCTACCAATACGTCATTCGAAGCAGTCAGATGGCACTGCTGGAGGAGTTTGCTGCGCGGCATGGTGCTGAAGCTAACGAAGGTCAAATAACGCTTGAATACGAAGATAAAGTGGCTGCGTTTGCGCTGGCAAACTATGAATCTCTGCTGCAGGCATTGAGCAGTGCTACTCCAGACCGGGCAGGTGAATTTGAACTCACACCGGAACAAATCAGAGCCGCTTCAACAGTCATCACGCCAACCTGGATGCAGAGCCAACTTCTAAAACACTTCAGCTTCAAACCTGCACTTAGAGATCTTCTAACGAACCCGCATTCTGTTGAGAAGATTCTGAAGCATATACCCATTGTCGCCAAATCAGTGACCAATATTTTATACAAAAACAAAAAGTTTGCTTTCCATTTCCTGGACAACATGGTCAGAAAGCTCACTGAGGTAGACAGCGAGCTCGAAGAGCTACTTCAGGCAGTCGAACTCCGCCAGCTTGAATATAAGCAGCAGCACGAATCGGATCCAGCCGATGCCAGTGATGAGATAAAACTGATAGCGCAAGGAATCCATCGGATGATTAAGGATAAACTTGCACAGATTCTTGTGAAGCTGAACGATCAGAGAAGCCTGCAACAGTCGCTTATTCAGGAAATCGAACGAATTCCTCTGCTGAGACAACAAGTTCCTGATGCCAGAAAAAAAGCCAGAAGTGTTTACAACTCCGGACTGGCGATACAACTTGGCATAGATGACTGGGATGACGCCCAACCACTGGAAAGGCAAGCCAGACGGCTCTTGGAGAAAATTGATGACAAGTGCAGCGAGGTTCTCAAAACACGTTATCACTCAACGGAACAGGCTGATGATGGTGCTGTAAAAGCAAAACTGGCTGCGATTGAAGGCCAGCTTGGTATCACTCCCATCAATGAAAACGATCTGGATGACCGCTACCGGTCCATTCAACAGCACCTGATATATAAAACAGAACAGATCATAGGGGATGACCCCTTCATACTTATCATTAAACAACGGCCCGGCGGCGGCCTGGTCCCGTTCGACGAAGCTGACCTGCAGGCCCGTGACCAGGTCAATAAGCAACAAAGCGCCCTCACAGAGGCTGAAAAAGCAGCTGAAATCAAAGCTCGCTTTGCCGTCATTGCGGAACATTTAAACATTCAGAATTTTCGTGGCGATGCAGATATTGACACTCAGCTGGCACTTCTGCTTGAGAAAATTAAGTCAATGAAATCTCATCAACCAAGACTTATGAATCTGAGTACCCGCCAAAATGACCCGCTTGAAAAATACCGCACAAAGAATATTCAAACCGAACAAATGAAGTTTCAGCATTTACTGAACAGACCCGTTCAAAACAGGTACGGTGAAGCTGACATCAAACGCCTGCAGGGCACTGTGGCAAATACTTTTGGTATAGAACTGGAAAACCCCGGAACAAAAGGCCAGATAGCCAGACTTGAAATTCTTGAGAAACTGGATGCCGTAGAAAAAGCCCTAATCCCGGCAATAAAGCGTAGTCTCTTCGACGATGTAAGAACCAGATATAACGAGATTGCCCATCATCTTGGCATTGAGGACTATAAATACGCTGCCCCCGATATTGTTAAGATCCATCTCATTAAAGAAGAACTCAAAAAGCTGTCTGTAAAACTTTTTGCACTGGGTGACCCTGACGTTAATGAGCGTATCGCAACCATTAATGCTGAACTTAACTGGCAAATGGCTCGTCTGGGATCTAAACCCCGATATGTTCTTGATCGTGAGGTAGCCAGAGCCAAAGGAGACATTGAAGAAGCTGAAACTGAGCTGGAGGAACTTCATCGCAAACTGGATGCTATTCATCGTAAAGAAGTGGCATTCACACATTCTACCGACGTCCACCCTGACACAGATAAAGATATCACGGTTCTCAATCAGGCAATGAAACACACTCAGACCGGGTCAAGCCTGACTCAGGGTGATAATCAAACCCCAAAAGACCAATTAGACGGCATTGAACGTTTTATTCAGAAAAGCGAAGACGGTTCAGGAAGACGAGTCGAGATCGTTCAGAAACTGATAGCTACTATTAGAAATCTGAAAATCCCCTTTGATAATGACCCTGATAATCTGTCTGAAGAAGATTACATCAATGCCATAGTAGACTATGCAGCCTCTTACGGTCGGGATAAGGCCGATGAAGTCGATTACCTGGGCAAATTGCCTGAAACCAGGAGACAGTACACTCAAATCACGGAGTTCCTCCATGAGCACGATTTTAGAAAAATGGAATTGGCCTATGCACAGGACGGTGAAAAGCAGGCACAAGAGGAACTGGACACTAAAAATCGGGCGATTGACCATTCCAGAAACATCGATCCGGAAACTAAAACCAAACTTAAAGACGAAAGAGATGCGCAGGCCTTGATTCTGGAATGGAGAAAGGCAGTAGTATCAGAAGCTCAGGCAAATCTGGAGGTTCATGGAGCGTCTCTCAGAGTTATTGAGGATGACGTGGGTCTCAAGCCAGAGCCCACTGCCCGCTTGGCTGAGCGTGTTGATGCCCTGAGAAATAAACAGGTGCAACTGGGAGGGCTCGATGGTACTGGCGGCATGATTCAGCAACTGACCGAGGAACAGGACAGTCTGAACAGAGAAATAGAAATCAGAAAAGCGCGAATAGTGATCTTAAAGGGAGTTTTGGAATCGGCAGAAGAGGCTATCGAAAATGAGGGTGTTTCCTTCCAGTACACGCCGGGACAAGCAAAAATACTGACCGAAATACACACCTACATGGGCGAACATTCATTCAGGAAACAGGCTCTGGAAGCCGCAATGGGTCTGGCGAAATCAGCTGAACTAAGCAGTAAGTCAATACCCAATCTTCAGACTTTTGACTTAGATGATGAATTTGCACCGATTCGCTTGCAGGCATTGGTGGGAGATCATATGACGTTTGACCGGGCCAGACGGACTGTGGAAATCTTCAAAAATCTGAAGACGACATTCACGATCAGGCCCACAGAAGATCAGTCTCTGAATCCGCTGGGAGAAGCCCAAAAGCTGGCGGACAGGGCAAGAAGTCACATTAAAACCGGGCCACAACACTATGACGATGAAATCCACAGCATGGGCGAAGCCGCTATTCACTTCATCGAGCATGAACCAAGGGATCTGAAAAGCTTCTCGGAATACTTTGCTGCCCATTCTGTCAGTGGCAACAGGATTATAGCTCTGCTGAGTGAAAGTCTGATCAGTAAGGTTGAATTAGAGAACTATATGGAGGCCATCAGAGGTGTCGACGAATATCAGACAATGGCTGAATTTGAACACTTTCTTGGTTATAAACACGGCGTCAAGGTGCCTGAGTTCCAAAAGGTTGTCCGGATGCTGTCCGACAGAGGTACTAAGGAATTTATGCACAGTGCCTTTACTCCTGTGACAGCCACTGGCACGACGGGCATGAAAGAATCTGTTGCAGGTATGAAAGTTTACGCGGCTGCGGTCATCGCCAACTACGTTCTTGACGATATTGCCTTTGAAAACGGCCGCAAGA
>NZ_JAHHPQ010000300.1:0-2451 GCF_024606245.1 Endozoicomonas sp. SESOKO2 | reverse complement strand
TTTTACGCATTGAATCAGTGACTTCAATCACCTTCTCAAAAGATAATTCCGCAAGCTGGTCACCAGAATGATAAGGCGTGCAGTTTATTTCAAACCAATTCTGGGAATCATAAAAAGGGAGTACGGTGAAGCTATCATCAAAGCCATATCGTGTACCACGTTCGTCAGCGATACGACGATAACACATCCCTTTGTCTTTGAGTCGATATGTAAAAATATCATCAAGCCGGGCTCGGGAATCTTTAACGTCATATTCAAGCTCTTCACCGAATTTAAGGTTTGGTCTGTTTGCCGGTTTCGCTTCATTGTCAGTTCCAAAAGAAGTGTCATCAAACATGGCGTTAACAATACCATCACAGCGCCCGGAAAAAATAACATCCATAACATGTTGATTAAAATACTCTCTCATATTACTTTCGTTGGTGCGCAGACCAACAGTTAACATATTGCTGGATGTTAGCGGTACACAAGCACTATCAATCAGTTGCTGCCTGAATTTGACGGCAAAATTAAAGACAACGCCCAACTCAGAAAAAAAGCCTCTTCCAGCAAGAAGGGTTTGAAAAAATGGATAAATCTCCTTCAGCAATTTCTCGTACGTAATTTCATAGACGCGAAAGTCAACTGAAGCCTTAACCTTTGGAGTAACATCATCCGGTACATTCTCTTTTTTGTTAAGATAATCAATCAGCATGTCACCCAGGCTATAACGTAATCTAAGCTTATTAAATTTCGATGCCTCTGCTGCCTGTTCGGTAAAAATAGCATTCAGGTAAGACTCTATCTCTTCAATCCTCATAAGGCCGATGGTCTTGCCAGCCACATATTTATCGGTACTGCTTTCAAACGTAAAGCACCGGTCATGAACCAGACCTTCCTGACATAAAATAAAATCAATAAAAATCCCGGTTATTGCCTCTCTTTGATCATCTTCAAGATATTCCATTGCGATTTCGTCATATTTCAACGTATGTATAAGATTTTCAATGGTATTTCGAAAACGTTCAGCCGCTTCCTCTGCGGTAAACGTCACGTTCACCTTGCTACTGGCTACATCTGCAACCTCACAAACATCAGTAGCAATCCAATGGGAAACGGTTCGCTCGGGAATAGTCTGATTGGGCATCTGACGACTGCAACCTGACAGAAAACAACCAAGTCGTCGTATCTGCTTTACCAACGCAGAGGATTTATCTTGAACCCTGCGCTTTCTTGAAAAGCTCTTGACTTCGCTCGGCCCTGAATCAAACTCATCACCAACGTTTTCTTTAACAAGGCTGCTTTCATGAAGCCCGTATGCATCTGTTCTGGAAGAGTTTATATTCATTAGTCACTCCATTGACTGTATTTAATTTTTTTAAGCTTCATGTGCTTTGGACTATTAATTTCCAAAAAAATTCAAGAATCCTGGTTTATATTGCCCAGCGCTAACCTACTGCATGAGCCTTCTGAGCGAGATGGGATGGTTCAGCAGAGCCGTAATAGAAGTCTGTTGGACTCAAAAAAGACTGGCAGGACACATGGATCAAGCCAGTTATTTTCTGTTCAGGTTATGCCAATTGTGGGCGGGGCTTCAGATAAAAGAGGATATAGCGAATAGCAACATAAGTGACAATGACTGTAGCCACCACGAGTTCAATAAGCCCCAGCTGATAAAAGAGATCAGCAAAGACACCATTTACTTTGCTTTCCAGCTTAAGCAATGCTGTGGCACCAATCACCATTGGGAAGGTGAAAGCGGCATAGCCAGGTGAAAATGGCAGCCTCAGCAGTTTAATAAAAGCCATATACACCATGACCGTCATGAAAATAGCCAGTGGCGCCAGAATACTGATCATGATCAGGCTGGGATTATCGGTGATGGTCAGATAACCCGCCAGAGACAAACTGGCTGGTGCACCCATAATGGCAAAAGTAGGCAGCGCCGCATCAGGAATAGTGCTCTTGAAGATCAGGCGGTAGAACATGATGGGCAACTTTATGAAATAGCAGAGCAGGCCAAAGATAAACAGCATCTTGACCAGAGACTCAAAGCCCATACCCTGACTCGTGACCGCAGCCACGATTATACCAACAGGAGGTACAAACCAGCTGGGCACCATATGCTCAATATCAAAGTCCCTAACGCGATGAGTCACAAAACCTGTCAGTAATACCAGGTGGGTCAGCACGGCTGCTACCCAGAGCGCGCGTGCCGCAAATTCGGAAACGGGCATGAGAGCAGAGGCAATTACCATAGTCGCCATGGCAAAAGTTGGCATAACACTGCTGACGACAGGGTGTGAAAGATCTTCACGAATCAGGTGCGGGTGCAGAATAAACTTCAGCATCACCTTGAAGACCAGAATGGCGGCAATCAGAGCAGCGCTTAACTTCAGTCCCTGAGACTGATCTGGCATGACCAGAGACCAGGCAGCGCCGAGGCTGGCAAGGCCTAAAGCCACACCTCCC
>NZ_JAHHPQ010000299.1:0-1135 GCF_024606245.1 Endozoicomonas sp. SESOKO2 | reverse complement strand
ACTGCTTCAACTGCTTCAACTGCTTCAACTGCTTCAACTGCTTCAACTGCTTCAAATGCTTCAAATGCTTCATCTGCTTCAACTGCTTCAACTGCTTCAAATGCTTCAAATGCTTCATCTGTTTCAGCCGCTTCCGCTAATCAAATTTATACATTGGTTATACCAATAGCTATTATTTTTTTATAAATACTGAGTCTACCAACTGAACCTTTTAATCAGTGGTTGCCAGCAGACAATCCACTGATTATTTTTTGCTAAGCGATGTGGTTATCTCTTGAGATGGTTGACGATGATGGAAAGAGTGTCTTCGATTTTGTCAAAGCGTTTATCGATTTTGTCAAAACGCTTATCGTGTTCATCAAAACGCCTATCGTGTTGATCAAAACGCCTATCGTGTTCGTCAAAACGCCTATCGTGTTCGTCAAAGCGCCTATCGTGCTCGTCAAAGCGTTTATCAAACTTGGCGTCGAGCTTTTTAATATTGCTGTTTGCTTCACCTAATGAGCTGACCACGTCAGTCAAGGTGTCTCGAATGTGATCCAACTCCGTCGATTGGTATATGGGCTTTAAACTCACTGGGCTTGCTCTCTTTCGATGGTAAAAAAATAGCATAGCAGAGATCAAAATATAGAGGGCAACATAAAAATAGCTATAAGCAAAAAGTTTCTGAAGTTGATCGTCGGATATTGGTTTAATGATTAATCCAACAAAAAAACCGGTGAACTCTGAGAGTATCACCGGTTTTTTTGTATCGAGAGCCACTGAGCGCTCTCAAGCCAACCTCTATGTCAGACCATTGAATTAACCACCGAAGTCGTCCAGCATGATATTTTCGGGTTCAACCCCCTGATCTTCAAGCATTTTAATCACCGCAGCGTTCATCATGGGAGGTCCACACATATAGAACTCACAGTCTTCAGGAGCAGCGTGTTCCTTCAGGTAGTTGTCGAACAACACCTGGTGAATGAAGCCGGTGTAACCTTCCCAGTTATCTTCTGGCTGAGGATCAGAGAGCGCCAGATGCCAGGTAAAGTTAGGGTTATCTTCTGCCAGCTTGTCGAACTCGTCTACGTAGAATGCTTCACGCAGGGAGCGGGCACCGTACCAGAAAGAGATCTTGCGGGTAGAAGACAGA
>NZ_JAHHPQ010000004.1:0-2977 GCF_024606245.1 Endozoicomonas sp. SESOKO2 | reverse complement strand
GTCAGGTTACTGATGTTTTTATCTGTTCGTTCGGTTGGATAAGAACGCCCCCTAGGGTGTCCTATTTTTTTTTTGGCAACGACCTACTATCCAAATGAAACTTTCGTACGATTTGAAGGTCAAATTATTTAAGCAGTTTCAATTGAGTCCTTCAGAATGTAGTAGGGAGATTAACCATGGATGGTCAAATTGGTGGAGGAATAAACAAACCCGTTCGTAACAACGGCGTGCCTCATAACAGCGTGCCTGATAGTGGCATTCCAGCCAAGAGAGCAAAGCTTGATGATCTTTCAACGATTGCAAAAGTCTGCTCTGATGTAGCGATCAAACTCAAGCTGTCGTCATCTCCGATGAAGATGCCTGACAAGACG
This sequence comes from Endozoicomonas sp. SESOKO2, assembly GCF_024606245.1. NCBI lineage: Bacteria > Pseudomonadati > Pseudomonadota > Gammaproteobacteria > Oceanospirillales > Endozoicomonadaceae > Endozoicomonas > Endozoicomonas sp. SESOKO2. The sequence goes on along the minus strand of NZ_JAHHPQ010000004.1, from coordinate 2,606 downwards.
AGAACCGTATCCTCAACGAATTCCTCACTCCATAAGCCCCCTCATGCCTTCAATTTTCGTTTTGTCGCCAGTGATGATGAGGTTCGACAGCTTTTGGTTAATCAGACCTGTGATGAACATTGTGCTGTCACTGTTATTTCCCACCCCGATGACCTCTCACAGGCCAACCTGGTAACCCGGTTGAGTATTTCCGGCGATGGTCGCCACACTCTGCGTCCGGGCAAGTTATTTGAAGGTTCAAAGCCATTCACCCTGGTGATGGATATCCGCAAACTCAGCAGCGAAGATCTGCCAAAATTTAACGATCTGCTGGACCCGGATAACCCCTGTCTGTACGACAAAGTCAGTCAGAAAAAACGACCTCTAGGCGGGCATGTCTCTCTGCTGGTCTTGGCAGACCCTGCGCAGTTGGCAGCGGTTGGCGGGGGTGGCGATGCCCCCGGGGCTGATTTCTGGCGACGCATTAATCGACCGGGCAATACCTGGCAGTTCAATGCAAAGACCGGCAATGCCCCATCGATGGATATCGACGCACTTCCTCCGGTATTGGCTGAACTCCCTTCTGCCGAAGGCACTATGAACGACGATGATACCCTTCTTATTGACTGCCACTTGCACAGCAACTGGCGACAGTTGCTGCTGGGCGGCCCCGGAGTGGATCAGCAGGGGCGAATCCGGCACATCCCTGGCAGGCTTGAGTGTCTGAGGGCCGGACAACGGGTGATTCTGAAAGGGGCCAACTGGCAGGATCTGGCCTTTGAACAGACGATTCGACAGATGCTCGCGCAAAAGTGTTTTGAGAGCAACGGGAAGAACTGTGAGTTACCCGACGATGTTCATTTTTATCAAATGCCGGTAGGGAAGGATGAGCTGCATTCACTGTTTCAAAGTTTATCCAACCCGCTACCCCATTCTGGTGATACTTCAGGAAACCCGATCATCATTAACCAGAGTAATATCAGCGAATGGCTGAACCCGATTGCCATTGCCCAGGAAGGCGACGCAGTGCCTAACAACCGTCTATTGGAACAGGTTCGAGCGGGTGGGACAGTCACCGTAACGTCTCCCCTCACTGAGGCACTTTGGTTTCGTTTGCTGGGTTCACTGCAGACGATTCGCGAGACAACGGGTCTGGAGCCTCGACTCCAGGTGGCTCATTCACGACAGCAGCCGAAAGCCCTGGGATTAGCAGAAAACGACGAGCGACCTCTGTCCAGAAACCCTCAGTTACAGAAAAAAGCCAGCAATGACGATTCTTTTGAGGCCGTCACTTATCGGCAACATGTCCAGGCCAGTCATTGGATCCGTCATCACCGGGGAGACCCTCTGGTCATCCAGGTCAATGAACAGACCGGCTTCAGTCAGCTATTTGATAATATCCATATCACCTCAGAACAAAAGGCCCATTTTGGACGACGTCAGAGTGAGTTGCAGAAAGCATTAACCGCAGGCAGGCCGGTGGTATTCCTGGGACTCGAAAGTAATCCAACACTTCAGCAGCTGCTGGAACCCCTGGTGGTTGGACAGCCTTTGTTGGTGAATGGCCAATTACGGGCCTACCCGCAGGCTCAAGTCACTTTACTCTGGCCTGAATCTTCGATAAGCCCATCGCCAGTATTTCGTTCGATGCTTGCCACGGATAAACCCTGTCCTGAGGTCGATCTCTGGGATATTAATGCCCGCAAACATGATATCTCCAGGACTGAGCTGCCAGAACAAGCGCTTGATAAACTTTATGAAGCGTTTACAACCGTACCTGACCACCTTTGTAACCCTCTGCCTGAAATGACCGAAGCGTTGTTGAATAACCTGATACTGGCTGCCCGACAAGCACAGCAGGTTGACCAGTCCCCACAGCTTTTACCACGCCACTGGCGCAAAGCCATCGATAGCGTCATCACCCATGGCACACGACAGCATCCGACCGTGCGTGATTTTATGAAAGTGGCTTGCAGGCATTTTTTACCGGACGTGCACTGCAAGCCGGATGAGGATCAAACCGCCTCGGTAGACCCGGATCAGTTAACTGCCATCATCAACAGTGCTCAGCAGTTGGACAGAGCGTTTGTGAGGCAAAACCTGTGGCCACTGGTCAGAGCCCTTGACCCGGCTGTATTTAATGAAAAATTACAGCTGTCCTATAAAGAGCCATTTTCGCGGTGGACTGCGAAAGAAGTTCTGGACAAGCTCTGCGCCCTGATCATGGCCCATGTGCCTGAAGCACAACGACAGGCAGTGGCGTATCTGTTGGAAGTCGATCCGGAGGCAACAGAGCAATGTCCACCGTCAGCCATCAGGCCATCAAGACAGATCAAACGTTTACAAGATGCACTGGCTTCTGGCTGGCAGCTAACCCTACCGTCAGGGCAGACCCGATCCGAGGCCATTCACGCTCTGGCCAACGATTGTTTTCAGATTGCCCGGGGAGAATATGTAACAGAGAATTCTGACGCAAAACGTATTGAACGTATAGAAAATCGACTGTCTGCATCACTGGCATGGCAGGGTTCCGCTGACAAGCCCTTGTCACTACTGGCCCGGGATCTTTATCACGGCGAAATGAGTCAGAAGGATCGTGAAAGCCGTCGATTATCCCGACTCCATGA
>NZ_JAHHPQ010000298.1:0-5470 GCF_024606245.1 Endozoicomonas sp. SESOKO2 | reverse complement strand
ATTTCTTGCAATCCTCGCTACGGACGCTTAAGTCCGACAGGCTGCTAGAAGTTTTTGCCAGAAGCATTTGCTAAAGGCATCTGATAGCGGAAAGCTGACAGCCCAATTCATCTGGACCACCAGCCTTACAGGACTCTTAGCGGAAAGGAGGTGCGTAGAGGATACCGCCCTGGCTCCACTGGGCATTGAGACCACGCTCAATTTTCAGGGGAGAGGATGCGCCGATATTACGCTCAAAGACTTCACCATAGTTACCCACTTGCTTCACGACCTGGTAAGCCCAGTCATCCTTGAGGCCCATGCCCTTGCCCTTGGGGCCTTCAATACCCAGGAAGCGGCGAGTGGAAGGATTGGTTGAAGACTTGCTCTTGTCGATATTGGCCGAACTCAGCCCCAGCTCTTCGGCATTGATCATGGCGAACAGAGACCACTTCACAATATTGAACCATTGGTCATCACCCTGACGAACCAGTGGTCCCAGAGGCTCTTTTGAAATCACTTCAGGCAGCACAACGGCTTGACCTGGCTTCGACAAACGCAGTCTCAGAGCATAAAGCTGGGACTGGTCTGAAGTCAGGACATCACAACGACCTGAATCAAACCCTTTGGCCGTACCGTCGGAGGTATCAAAGACAACAGGCTGGTACTTCATGCCATTGCTGCGAAAATAATCTGCAAGGTTCAACTCAGTGGTCGTACCGGACTGAATACAGATCGCAGCACCGTCCAGTTCTTTGGCACTGGTGACACCCAGCTCTTTTTTCACCAAAAAGCCCTGACCATCGTAATAGCTGACACCGGCAAAGTTCAGACCCAATGAAGCGTCACGGGTGAGTGTCCAGGTGGTGTTACGGGAAAGCATGTCGATTTCACCTGACTGCAGAGCGGTAAAACGCTCCTTGGCCGTCAGGGGTATGTATTTAACCTTGGAAGCATCGCCCAAAACCGCCGCTGCCACGCCACGGCAGACATCCACATCGATGCCAGACCATTGCCCCTTCTCATCAGGCGTTGCAAACCCCGGCAGTCCGGTATTGACACCACAACTCAGGTAACCTTTGCTTAACACGGTTCCCAGAGTGTCGCTATCGGTCTCCGCCTGGGCACTGGCCGCTGCCAGCATAAGAACAGGTGCCACCCATTTTGTGAGTTTTCTTATCATAATCGATCCCGTTTGTTATTTTTTTTTACTACTTTTCAGTAGGCATCTGATACCCGCGAACCTTACCGCTATTGAACAGGACTGGCAACCCCAGCCACTAATAAAGCTCTCAGGAACTGAAATCGTTCCACACAGCCCCCTTTATGTTAAACTCGGGCCACTTTTTTACATGAACTTCTCGTGAAAGACAGGCTGTGTCAGACCTCTGCCCTCTTCATGTCAATACTGAGCGACCCATGACCGAACAACTGAGCGAATACTACAAAGCCATCCTTGAATCTCTGGGGGAGGATATTCACCGGGATGGCCTGAAAGACACCCCCAGACGTGCCGCCAAGGCCATGCAGTTCCTGACTCGCGGTTATGAGCAAAGCCTTGAGGATATTGTCAATAACGCAGTGTTCGAATCCGACATCAGTGAAATGGTGGTCGTCAGGGACATTGAGCTGTACTCCATGTGCGAACACCACATGCTGCCATTTATTGGCAAGTGCCACATTGGTTACATACCTGATGGCAAAGTGCTCGGCCTCTCCAAGTTCGCCCGCATTGTGGATATGTTCGCCCGTCGTCTTCAGATTCAGGAAAACATGACCAGACAGATTGCCGACGCTATTGTTGAGGCTACCAGTGCGAAAGGGGTCGGCGTTGTCATTGAAGCACAGCACATGTGCATGATGATGCGCGGTGTCGAAAAGCAGAACTCTTCCATGACATCCTCTGTCATGCTGGGTCTGATGCGTGAAAATCAGCCTTCCCGTGAAGAATTCCTGCAGTTTATCCGCAACAAATAAACCGTTGTCGTATAAAGGAGCTTTGACAACAGACAGTTAAACTTCTTCAATGACGGGGCATGAAGAATATCGTCCTGTATGATTCCGGTTTTTTCCGGCAAAAGGGACACCCCGTCTGCTCCCGTACAAATCGCTCAGCACAATTCTTGCACATACCGGCGTGTCCACAACTTTCTAATACCGTCATTTCTTGCGGTGGCTCGAAACAAACCGGACACTCTATGATTCCTCCCGGTGCGCCTCCAACTGCACCCGCTTCCTCCGTTGCAGTTTGGCTTGCTAATTCCTCTCGTAGTTGGGTTATCAGTTCACTTTGTTGTTGAATGACTGTTGCCGGGTCCTGATGATCAGAATACGGCTCCCCATCAGAAGCCTCAAACTCAAACTCAACCTCAACTTCATCCCCACTGTCTGAACCATAATCGGTTAGATAGTCCGAGCTTTCTGACGATGATATCTCTGATATTGAAGGTTCGGGGTCAATACCCAAAATACCGTGTGTAAACTCTTGCATGCCTCTCAAGTCGAGCATAAGCGGAGGTACGGGGCATGAGCGCCCGTTGGGGCAAAAGCGGGCTATATTGCTGTAAATGATGCCCAGAAGCTCGTATGGCAAGTAATTTATCAACAATTTTTTCAGTGTATCTGGCCACCACTTAATTCCTGAGTTCATATGCTCGAAAGCTGCTGATGCCATTGTATTTAAACCAATCAGAAGTGCTGTTTCTGCATCCAGTCCGGCTGTAGTGAATAAATAGGCAACGCTGTGCGGATTATCATATTCGTGGATATTTCTGGGAAGCAACACTCCGGAGAATGCCCGAGCGTAACTTTTTCTGGTATAGCCGTTATGCAGCACGCTAAAGTAGGCATATAAGTCACTCTGGGAAAGAAAGTGGGGACCAAGAAAAGCAAGAAACATAAGGACTAAACCATTATTAACACCAACAGAATTGGACTGATTTTCTGCCGAATCTGAATAGAAATAATGGCAATAAGGATTATTTCTGCCATCTATGTTCTCAGACAAAAACAATTGTTCAAAGAGGCTTTTTGCCATTGCATTGATTAACTCTTTGTTTTCCGGGCTTTGTCCATTGAGCATGCTGATATTTATATCGAAAATACTATGCATTAGTCTCAGCATTGTTTGAATTCGACCTCTTCGATATAGAGGATTACCCAGATTCACATAATTAAAATAAAAGTTGATCAGATGTGTAAAGTCTTGCTCAGCCACCTCGTAATTTTCACAGGTTTCCAGCCGCTCATCTCCAGACAGATCGTCAGAGGTTAAATTAAGCCTGAAAAAGCCAATACGGATATTTTCAAGTGGACTCATGACGGGTTGTCCTGTTCGCCTTTGTTTTTTTGAAGGCGGTTTCCAGTTTGTCTTTTGATACTGGCGAAATCCTTCAAGATCATAGGTATCATTTGCCAGCCCCTGCTGATAAACAAACAAACACACTGAAAACAAAAGCGTCTTTAAGGCACATGGAATGGTCATACTTTCACCGACATTCATTAAAACATCTGTACTACTATTAATGAGCTTTATGTAAGCGTCCTTAGCACCTATTTGTATAGGCCATAGGGACCAATAGAAAAAGCTGATTCGGATGTTTCCATTGACACCAATCACCTGGAATCTGGTCCCGGATGTATCCACACGCATCAGTTACCATCCGGAACGCGATATCCAAGAGCTGATCAAACGAATCTGGAAAAAGAAGCATCAGGCAATACAATGGCTCTGTTCGCACATTCAATAAAAAGACTTGTCGATAACCTTGATGTATGACAACGGTGTTCCCCGACAGAACGGACAGCCCCTCTGCTCATCTATAATACGCCCGGCACAATCTTCACAAAAACCAGCGTGTCCACAACTTTGTAACACCCTGATGTCTTCCACTGGATTGAAACAAATTGGACATTTTTTGATTCCTCCTGAAGCACCTCCAACTGCGCCGGCTTCGCCCGTTGCAGGTTGGCTTGCTAATTCCTGTCTTAGCTCGGTTATCAATTCATTTTGTTGTTGAATGACTGTTGACTGATCCTGATGCTCAGAATCCGACTCCTCAACAGTGAGATCACTCTCTGAACCCTCACTGTCTGAACACTCAGAATAATCCACAAGAAAGACCAGACTTTCTGACGATGACGCCTCCAACATTCCGGGCACGAGGAAAATACCCACAATATTGAATATAAAGTGTTGCATGCCGCTAATGCTATCCGCGCAATACATAACCCCGGGTACAGGACACGAGCGTCCAGAACGGCAATGACTGGCTATATTGCTGTAGATAATGGGCAGAAGCTCGTTTGGCAAACACCCTATCAACACAGTTTCCAGTGTCTCCAGCGAGACCCGTCCTAAATCCATGCGCTGAAAAGCGGCTGATGCCATTGCAGTTAAACCGATTAACAGTGCTGTTTCTGCGTCCAATCCGGCTGTATTTAACTGATTGGCAAGGCTTTGCGGAGAATTATATTCATTGATATTTTTAGAAAGCAACCCACTGTCGAATGCTTGATCGTAGCTTTGTCCTGTATATACGTTATGCAACAGAGTAAAGTGGCCATGAAGTCGATTCTTATAGAGAAAGTGGGGACCAAGAAAAGCAAGAAGCATCAGGACCAGACAGTTGTCAACACCAACATAGTTGGATGTATGTTTTTCCGGAACGGAATAGAAATAATTGTAATAAGGATTACTTCTGCCATTTATCTTGGCAGACATAAACAATTGTTCAAAAAGACTTTTTGCCGTTTCATTGATTAGCTCTATCTCTGCCCGGTTTCGCCCATTAATCATATTTATATTAATAGCGAATATATGATGTATTAGTCTCAGCATTTTTTGAATGCGAACTTTTCGATTTTGAGGATCACCCATACCCACATAATTAAAATAAAAATTACCCAGACGTTTAAAGTCTTGTTCAGCAACCTCGTAATTTTCACAGATTTCCAGTCGTTCATCTCCAGATACATTGCCAGAGGCTAAATTAAGCCTGACAAAACCAATGCGGATGTTTTCAAGTGGGCTCTGACCTGTATGACTTTGTTGTTTATTTGAATGCGGCCTTGAGTTCGTCTTGTGATAATTGCGAAACTCTTCAAGGTCATAGGTGTCGTTTGCCAGTCCCTGCTGATAAAAAGACAAACACACTGAAAACAAAAGCGTCTTAAAAGAATACCCTAAGGTCATATTTCACCTGCATTCGTTAAAACAACTGCACTGCCGAGCTGCAATTTGTCCATAACAAATATACTGCTGTCGTATACATAAGCCTTGAAGAATGACTTATTCCGGGCTTTGCATACAGACGGTTTAGTCCCGTTTTCTTTCACTCCACAAAAGTTTATAACCATCGTTGTCGCTTATAGAAGGTACCAATAATGGGCACAAGATGTGTCTGTCATTCTCAAGCAACAGACTAGCACTGTTCGCACATTCAATAAAAAGACTTGTCGATCACCTTCATGTATGACAAAGGTGTTTCCC
>NZ_JAHHPQ010000297.1:0-8256 GCF_024606245.1 Endozoicomonas sp. SESOKO2 | reverse complement strand
GACCAATTTATTGCAACCGCAGTAGGACAGCCTTAAGTCCGACAGGCTGCTAGGGGTTCTGGCCGGTAGGCATTAATCAAGGCTGCAATGAAAAAAAACCAAAAACGTATTCAGCTGTTATTCCATAGCAAAAAAATGAAGCTACCCCTACTCTGCTATAATTCTCTGCGCATCGTGCGTGGTTTAACAACCCCTTTCTCAGCTGGATTTTACGCTTCGTCACTGGTGCAAAGGGCTTTTTCTTCACCCACCGCTTAATCACATCTTGTTGATGGCAAATTTCCATGGCCCCTCAAGTTTTGACGGCGAGGAAACAAAATAACCTCAAATTGTCGTTATTCCTTAAACGAGCATACTTACATTTATTGATTCTATTTTGGATTGCTGGTCTCGTGCAGGCATGGGATGGAGTTGCTGGTCAACAGAGTAGTTCGCATCCACATCAGTCACAAGCAATGGATTCAAAAGAAAACACACCAGAGTCAACACTCCCGCACCCTCACTTACTCGAATGGCAACCGCCATCAATGACAACACTTGAAGATCAGATAAAGTCCCGTTTCTACATCCAACCTTCTCCAGAGTCAGGATATTCAGGAAGCGTTGAGCTGACTCTCACCATTCAGCCTTTTGAGCAACTGGTGATCTGCGCAGCACATATCCAGTCTAAAAATAACGCTGACATCATAAGTCTCTCTGAGGAGTTTGACCCTTCAACTTCGGGCAGTATTTTTTATTTAACCACCAAAAGCTGGCAGCTGGATATCACCCTGATAAGACCCTACCGATGCTCAGAAACACTCTTAAATAAATACAGCTATGACGTTGGTCAATTCATACTCTCCACTCAACCCATACTCGCTCTGGCAACCGCCAGAAGCCAGAAGGAAGATAAAAAAACGACGGAAAATGAACCAAATAAAAAGGGAAAAGGGCTGAACATAACAGGACTTCAGGCAGGATCGAAATTTGACAGAACAGAGAGTGGTGACGGTGGTGGTATTTTTTGGCCCGGCGATGACAATAACCAGCATTGGAAACCACACTGGATGGCACTGCAAAGCAATACCGACTGGGAGATCAGCATAGGTCCCATACTCAGACTGGACTGGGGCTGGCTGACAGAGTTGACAGGTGACAACCCTATGCACTGGCTGTTTGGAACCTGGAGTGGTGAGTCCGACAGAAGGCTGCGTGTAAATATCAATGGGAACCAGGTTAGTTCTTTGCGTCTCACTCCAACGCAATTCAATCAACTCCTCAAAAACCTGGGAAGTACACAACAAGTCATACGGTGGTTGAAGCCCCTGCTCAACGGACAGGCGGAGTTTATAGAACACCTGTTAGATATGTCCGAAGGCATTGAAGACCATGAAAAGGATATACAGGCTGCCATTATCGTTGAACGGATTGCAGCAGTGATTGAGCAGACTGATGAATTCGATCTTGATTTTGAGTTGAAGCTATTGAACGAAAAACAGGAGATAGTGAGATTGGAACCGGAGGGCACAGCTTCTGAAGAAATCATTAATGAATACATGCTGCAAGCACCAGAGGCGAGCGGCGTTAGTGATCAGTTATTGCAAGTAGCAAGAGGTGGTAAAAGCAGTGTTGGCCCCGATGCAGGTGCACAAGCTAATGGTATTGAAGATCAGCAGGCAGATTCACTTCCAGAAAATACAAAGAAGCAGTCTGGCCATGAAGAAAGAAGTCGATTTAGCTTACCTGAGCCATACACCTCTAATGGCTTGATCAATAGCTGGACGGTTAAAGGCATGCAAGTTGCTCTTATGCTCGGGCAAAATGGGTTGGAAGCCTGGGTTATGTCGGAGGATGGGAAAACGATTTTTATTCCCCCATACGACATTGTAAACATTCCAAAGGAAATCCAGAATGAGATCTGCCATTTGCGAGGATTTTGTAAAGGAACATGGGTAGACCTCCACAGATTAAACGACGGAAGTTATAAGGTATATGTTCATCCAAGATTAAGGGGTGGAGGGCCTATCGGAACGACTATAGGGGTTGCTTTAGGAGGCATTCAAGTTGCGGCTGGAGTAACACTTACATTGCGTACGGGTGAGCTGGAAGCGGCTGTAGGAGGAGCATTGATTAGCTCAGGGATACAAGACTCAATATATAGCTGTAAAGCAAGAGACTGCGATCCAGGAGAGTATATCAAACAAAGCTTCATAGGAGGAATAAGTGGAGCAGTAGCTGGTTTGTGTACTTCCGGAGCATTGAAGGTATTAGGTAAATTTACTGGTTCAATAACCAGCGGAGCAACCCTAGGCAATGCCGCAACCACAGGCTTTTTAGTAGTGGATGACGTTCTTGCAGGAGCGGTTGGTGGATTTAGCTCAAATCTTGCCGAAAGTGCAACTAAAGCTGTAATTAATCGAGAAAACGGTACCTTTTTTACTAAAGAAACAGCAAGAAATGCTGTTATTGGAGCTTTTTCAGGTGGTACAGCCGGAGGTGTCGGGAATATATTAAGAGGGATATCATCCCAAGCAACGGCTCGCGTAATTAATGCTTGTGATGAAGAAATGGCAAGATCCAAACCTATGAAAGTTATTGCTGGAAGTTTAAGCGGATCTGTAGCGGGCGGTGCTACCTCTGCGATAAGTCGATTCAGCACTAATTGGCTCAGGGGAAACGACAAGCTGGATGGGTGTGGCTCCGCAGCGCTTGTAGGTGCAGGTATAGGATTTATAATCGGAGGTGTAAACGCTCACAGAGCATATTCTTACTATACCAAAAGGGAGCTAACCCCTGAGGAACGGGATTGTATTGATAAATCTGTAGCGGGCTATATACAGGAAATGGTAAATGAAAAATCTAAAACCGAGCCCTTTCTCTTTGAGAGAAATAAAGAACATAAATTACGCATAACAAAAACTAATGAGATAAAAGTTAAGGTGGATTCGTTAAATGATCGTATCTATTTTGAGATCCCATATCATGTGTTTTGCCGCATATATATAAGACCTATAATTTCTTTAAAATTAATTCCAAAATTTATTCGTGAAAGGAAGATATGGCAAGAGCATACAGAATTCGATATGACCCTGAGGACTGAAGTAAGTCTGAATCATTTTTGTAACACAGGGAAGGTTAATAATTACCATTACACATTTGATACAAAACCGATTATAAAACCCCTTGGAAAACTCCTTGGCCCTAAAATTTGCGTATACGGTGAGGCTAAAGAAATGATTGAGGAGGAACTAGAAAGCCTCTTTGCTCAATTAGAAAGTCGCTCTCCAGAAATAATCTCTGGGATTCAGGGCTATATAGCAAACTCAATACCAAATCAAATAACGTTTCTAGATCGAAAAATTATTCTTACTAAGACAAGTGATGGAGATTATGAATTTGATTCGAAAACCAACCAGCTTGTTTGGAACAACCCTGTTAAGGTTCAAATATTAAGTGAAAAAGTAATTGTCGGTGGAGTATTACAAGTCAGAGTATCTATACATAACGTTGAGCGAAATTTAGAAATTGATCAGATCCGACTGTCTATAGATGATTCAACAAAACTATTGCTGGGGAAACAAGATATGTCATTATTTCTGCCATCTCTATATACAGAATTAGAACATCAATTAAATCTTATCAGAAAGCAAATTTTAGATCGCTATTTTCAACGATGAGGATTTTGGTAAATGACTGAGCAGCCAAATTCCATGCCCATTCCAGAACTGCAAAAAGGCGACCTTCTGTTTCAACTTCGCAAGGGAGGAGAGCTGGAGTGGGTCATCAGTAGACTGTTTGCTGGTTATAACGGCATGGCCCTGAATCATGTGGCCATTGCGACTGAGAGCGGGGAGTTGGTTGAAGCGGTGATGCCAAAGGTTCAGACAATAACCCTGACTCAATTTATGGATAAATCGGTGTGCGATGGACTGGGACGACCATGCATTCTGGTGGCTCGTCTCAAGTCACCATGGCTTCCTTTAGTTAATAAAGCGTTGGCCTTTGCTGATCAGCAGTTGCACATTCCTTACAATAGGGACTTTTCTCCGCAGGGTCATGCTCGATCCGATATCAGTGAACGAGCCTGGTACTGTAGCGCTCTTGTTTTGGAAGCGTTCAGGTCTGCTAACGAGGGAGAACCGGTATTTCCAGAAACCCCCATGGGGTTCCGTGATCTGGAAACCGGAGAAATATTGCCTTATTGGGTAGACTTTTATCAGAAGGTAGGACAACCCATACCGGAAGGAGAGCCGGGCTCACACCCCGCCCTGCTCTCATGTTCGGATAAGCTTGATGTGATCAGAGTGGTAGGACAACTTCCCGCCAGACAGGCTACTAACGGGCAGCTTGTCTGAGCTGAAGGGTTGTCAGGTGGCTTCTGATCGGGCTGCCTGTAGATAAAGCATCTCAAGAGCAATCGTAGCACCCGCCAGAGCGGTAATATCGGCGTGATCATAAGCTGGTGCAACTTCAACCACGTCCATGCCCACAATATCCAGTCCCTGAAGACCTCTGAGCAGTTGCAAAGCCCGGTCCGAGCTCAGGCCGCCACAAACCGGTGTTCCGGTTCCCGGAGCATAGGCCGGGTCCAGACAGTCGATATCAAAGGTCAGGTAAACAAGACGATCACCTGCTTTTTCGCGTATTTTTTCGATTATCTCTGCCACTGGTGCACCGTTAACGTAGCTGGCATCCAGAACATTGAAACGGGTGTTCTTGTGATCGTAAGTGGTTCGAATACCAATCTGGGTTGAAGCCGAGGCATCAATCAACCCTTCAACCTGAGCATGATAAAACATGGTTCCGTGGTCGAACTTGCCACCCTGGTTATAGTCGTCGGTATGAGCATCAAAGTGGACCAATGCCAAAGGACCATGATATTTGGCGTGAGCTCTCAGCAAAGGCAGGGTAATAAAGTGATCGCCTCCAAACGACAGCATACGTTTGCCAGCAGACAATAGCTGGTCGGCATGCTGAAACAGGGTATCGCTCATATCTTGGGCGTTACCGCATTCAAAGACCAGGTCACCACAGTCAGCAATGGACAGATAGTCTTTCAGGTTGAAGAACCAGGGCCAGCGCTTGCCCTCCCAGGATAGGTTTACCGATGCCTTGCGAATGGCCTCGGGACCAAAGCGAGCACCGCTGCGTCCTGTAGTCGCCAGATCAAAAGGAATGCCGGTAATGATCAGGTCAGCTCCCGACTGAACAGGATTGAAATCCAACGGCTGTCGCAGAAAGCCAAAGGCGTTAGCGTAAAGGGAGTGGTCTTCCTTTTTTATCGACGTAGTCATGATTTTATCCCGTCAGTTCCACCGCCTGTAATGAGCGCTGCTCTTTGTGCTGGTAATGATTAAAGCTCATTTCATAGCCACACTGCAGAGGCAGACGGCACTCTGTCAGACAGCTGAACTCGCCATTTTCCCGCAAGGGCGCCGGTGCATTAAAGCCAATCAGATCCCAGCTCCCGGGGCGCAGGGCTTCCAGTAGCTTTTCCAGAATGGCGGTGTCTTCCATATTCAGGTTGGTTTCAAAGCTGACATAGGAGCTGTCTTCCTGAGGTGTGATATGGAAAGTGGCGTAACGATCATCCTTGATGGCGTTGAGAGAGTAGCCAAAGGGTTCAAACAGCCAGTCACTCAGATCAAAATCTGGCAGGATTTCATCCAGTCTGAGCAATTGCCGGATGCCTTCAATCGTTTGTCCTTCACTACGAAGATAGTGAGCAGCTGCACCCTTGATATGATACATCAGTAATTCGCTGGTCTGATCATCCGCATGGGGATGATAGGGACGATTCAGATGGAAGATGTAGTTGTGGTGACTGTCCAGACTGCCGATACGGAAGGCACTACCCTCCAGCTCAGACTGAATCCGGTTAATATCTTTCTCGAAAGACGTTTTCTGCAGATGCGACTGGTACTCATTTTTGCGTTGGAAACTGGCAAACAGAATGTGTTCATCAGCGATGTGTTCCAGAAAATAAAGGAATGCATCGGCCAGAGTCGTGGTTCCACAGGTCAACATCAGGAAGCGGTCTTCCCAAACAAACAGACTCGATTCTGACAGCAGATAAGCGTCGCAATAGTCATTACTCAGGGTCGTCAGAATGTCCGCCTGAGCCTTGGCCACCATATCAGACCAGAAGTCTTTGCCCAGCTCACGCAGCGAGCCCGCCTCGGCCGCTGTAATGACTTCTACTTTTTTTTCAGAGCCTTCGAAGAACATCACAGCTCAACTCCTCCCAGGTGTTCAAGGTAGGTGTAGCCCTTTAGGCCTGCTTCCAGCTCTTCCAGCACAGAGGTCCGGCTGGATTCTGGCAGATATTCTTCCACCAGTTTCTGATAGGTATGCAGGAAGCTTTCCGGTTTCAGATTCACGTATTTAAGAACATCTTCTACGGTGTCCCCAGCCTGGAAATCAAACATCTCAATTAATCCAAGGTCTGTGACACGAACGGATACTGTGTCGGTGTCGCCAAATAAATTGTGCATGTCACCAAGAATTTCCTGATAGGCACCAACCAGGAAAATACCAATCATGTAAGGCTTGTCCGAATGCCACTCAGGGACAGGCAGAGTGGTTTCTATACCCTGACCGTCAACGTACTGGTCAATGGTGCCGTCGGAGTCACAGGTAATATCGAGCATAACGGCACGCTTTTCGGGCGGGCGGTTCAGTCCGGAAAGTGGCAGCACCGGGAATACCTGATCAATACCCCAGGCATCGGGCAACGATTGAAACAGTGAAAAGTTGACGTAGAATTTGTCAGCCAGTTTTTCACTCAGCTCATCAATCAGAGGTCTGTGCGAACGATTTTTATGAGACAGCCGTTTGGACAGCTCATAACAGATTCTTAAATTAATACTTTCTGCCCAGGCTCTCTGTTCCAGATCCAGCAGGCCTATTCCGAATTGGGTATGAACCTCAGAAAGGTCACTCTGAGTATCGTGGAACAATTCAACCAGTGCCCGTTGCTCAACACCTTTCACCAGATCTTTCCAGGAGCCCCACATATTGTGGAGAAGTTGCGGGGCTTCTTTGCCCGGTGCCACAGGCTCTTCCGGCTCGTAGCTTTCGACACCCACTACGTCGGTGATCAGGACGGCATGGTGCGCCGTCAGATTTCTACCCGACTCCGATATAATCCTTGGCACAGGAATGGCCTGTTCAGCGCAAAGATCGCCCAGGGTATAAACGATATTGTTCGCATATTCCTGAAGGCTGTAGTTCATGGAACAGTTGCTCTGGCTTCGGGTACCTTCGTAGTCCACAGCCAGGCCGCCACCCACATCCAGACAATGGATCGGGGCACCCAGGCGATACAGTTCCGCATAAACTCTTGCACACTCGCTGATCCCCTTGCGGATATCACGAATATTCGACATCTGGGAACCCAGATGGAAGTGCAGCAGCTGCAAAGAATCCATGTTGTCACTGTCTTTTAGCCGCTTGATGACATTCAGTACCTGGCTGGCAGACAGACCAAACTTGGATTTCTCGCCACCACTGGCCTGCCATTTTCCCTTGCCTTGAGAAGCAAGGCGAACACGAAGACCCAGCCTGGGGGGGACACCCAGTTCTTTGGCCTCTTTCAGAACCATTTCCAGCTCGGTGATTTTTTCCAGAACGATATACACCTGATGCCCCAGCTTTTCACCGATCAGCGCCAGACGAATGTATTCTCTGTCTTTGTAGCCATTGCAAACAATGACAGAGCTGGCACGGTTCGCCATGGCCAGTACTGCCAACAACTCAGGTTTACTGCCACACTCAAGACCCAGTTGACGATCCTGTCTGGAGGCCTGGCTTTCCAGAATCTCCTCGACCACGGCCCGCTGCTGATTCACCTTGATGGGATAAACCGCCAGGTAATCATTTCGATAGCCGTATTCGCCAATGGCCTGGTTAAAGGCGTCACACAGAGTGTTAACCCGATCATGGAGAATCTCCGGAAAACGTACCAGAATGGGCAATGACGCCCCTTTGCGAACCAGTTGAGCAGCAATATTATTGAGACTGACAGCCGGTCTGCCCCTGGGCAGATAGACGACCTCGCCGTCATCGTTAATATCGAAGTATCCCTGACTCCAATAGCGGGCATTGTAGGTGGAGCGTGACGCTTCCACGCTCCATTCGCTGTCTGTAGTCAGTGGCTCATGGCTGCTGATCGTGCTTTCCGGAAAGTCGGGCATCGCTGGGTTAGTCATTGACCTTCTGTATCGCCTTTTCTACGTATCCGGGCAGAGCAAAAGCTGCCTTGTGGATAGCGGG
>NZ_JAHHPQ010000296.1:0-2410 GCF_024606245.1 Endozoicomonas sp. SESOKO2 | reverse complement strand
TGGATCATGGAAAGAAACAGCCAACATTACCCATAAGGGCAAAGTCCTCTCAGCCAGCTTCAGTCCCGATAGCTGCCACGTGGTGACCGCCGGTGGAGACGGAACGGCGAGAATTTATGGCCTCAGAACCAATGGATCATGGATAAAAAAAGCCATCATTTCTCACGGGCTGATGATCTCCTTTGCCAAATTCAGCCCCGATGGCCGAAATGTGTTGACCGAATGTGCAGATCACACGGTGAGAATCACTGAACTGTGGAGGGGCGATTGATGACTTCTTTTCTCTGGTTCCACAGAACTCAATGTTTTGAACTTCTATTGTAAAAACCACTCTAACAGACCGGACTCACTTTTAATGTCCTTTCCAAGCGAAGATAAATAATGACTTTGGAGATAGGGAGGCATCTGGCATGCAACCTGTGAAAAGCAATTGCGACAGTGACAGTATACTCCTGCCAACACCTGAGCCAGCTCAAATGGAGGAAGCACCGACGGGTGTCATTGCAGGTAGAGACGTGAGTGTCTGCAACAACAATCCATGTTTATTACTCGATTTGCCCGATGAAACAGAATCCATGATTATTCGCTATTTGGGTTTTCGAGAGGTTGCCTGTTTAGCAAAGGTGTGCAGATATCTTCGCGATCTTGTTAAAAAAGATCATGCTTTGGAGAGAGCATGGTATCGCCGGTTTCCTTCGCCACACCAATACCAATTAAAGACTATCGTTACGACAAAAGATCAGCAACAACTCCGTGATTGGTTGAAGCCGTTTGTTAATGAAGACACTGTCGAGTCACTTCCAGAACAACAAAAAAGTATTTATTTTCCTGTCCAGCTCCTTTTCACCAACAGCAAACTGATGTCTCAATGCAAAACATTCAAGTTAGTGGAAAAAGTCGAAATCCCACATTTTCACACTGTCAGCACAGCCACCTTCAGCGCCGATAGCCGCCATGTGGTGACTGCCAGTTTGGATATGACGGTGAAAATCTATGGGCAGGAGACTGGAGGAACATGGGAAGAAAAAACCACTTTCAACCACAATGCCTCAGTCAGGTCGGCCAGCTTCAGCGCCGATGGCCGTCATGTGTTGACCGCCAGTTATGGCCATAAAGTGAAAATCTGTGGTCAGGAAGACGATGGATCATGGACAGTAAAAACTATTATTACCCATACTGATTCTGTCAATTCAGCCACCTTCAGTAATGATGGTCGACGTGTGCTGACTGCCAGTCAGGATCAAACGGTGAAAATCTTTGGTCGGGGGGACGATGGATCATGGGAATTAGAAGATACCATCTACCATATCAGTCCGGTCGTTTCGGCCAGGTTTAGCCCCAATGGTCTTCATTTGGCAATCTTCGGTATAGATGACACGGTAACAATCTACGGTCAGGGAGCCGCTGGAGGGTGGGTAGAAAAAGCCACCATTCAGCATGAGAAACTAATCACCTTAGCCAACTTTAGCGCCGATGGCTGCCTTCTGTTATCCGCCAGTTTAGATGGCACGTCGAAAATCTGTGACCTGCAAGCTGATGGATCATGTAAAGAAATAACCACGCTTCATCATCGTGGTGTGGTCACTTCAGCCGACTTCAGCGCTGATTGCCGTCATCTGATGTTCGCCCATCATGATAACACAGTGAGAATCTATAGCGCCGCTGCATCATGGCAAGAAACAGCCTGCATTTCCCACAATTGGAAGGTCACCTCAGCCAGCTTCAGTGGCGATTGCCGTCATGTGGTGACCGCCAGTTTGGATAACACGGCAAAAATCAATGGCCTGCAGGCCGATGGCTCATGGCAAGAAGAAGCCAACATTACCCATGAAGACGAAGTCCTTTCAGCCACCTTCAGTGTCGATGGTTGTCATATGGTAACCGCCAGTAGAGATGGTACTGCGAGAATATGGGGTCTGGAGGCCAATGGGTCATGGCTGGAAAAAGCCACCATTGAACACGAGGGAGGAGTCATCTCAGCCGACTTCAGTCCCGATGGCCGAAATGTGATGACCGTCGGTGTAGATGCTGCGGTGAGAATCACAGAATTATGGAGGGGCGATTGATGATCGAACAGAACTCTTCTTTTTCTTGGTTTCAATGAGCCCAATGATGAGTCATGGAAAGTAAAATACACTGTCAACCATAGTAGCCAGTTCGTCTCAGCCGCCTTTAGCCTCGATGGCCACCCTATGGTGGCGATTAAATATGGTGTTAGGTGTCTCTGTACCATTCTCTGCTATGCTGGTTACTCCATACATAACGTGAGTAGTCCCGATGTCGTTAGAGGTTAGGGTAGAGCAACTTGAGTCACATTTTGACTCACTGGATAGCGCAGTGCGTAGTCTTGTTAAAATCACTGGTGATACACACCAAGAGATACTGGCAACAAGACGGGAAATGCGAGAGT
>NZ_JAHHPQ010000295.1:0-10511 GCF_024606245.1 Endozoicomonas sp. SESOKO2 | reverse complement strand
TCCTCAGAAGCAGAAATTTTTATCCTCAATTTCTTGCAATCCTCGCTACGGACGCATAAGTCCGACAGGCTGCTTGCACTTCCTGAACACTATGGGCCGAAGAATGATCGGTTCGCAGTGCGCTGGATATACCTTTCAGGTTCCCACGCCGATGTATGGGAACCGGAGTTTTGCCAAGGCCTTTTCAAGCCGGAGAGGTTAAGAGTCATAGAGATGACAATATAGCCAGAGTGGTTATTACGCCTATAGCAGAAGTCACTGCGGCTTTACGCGCTGATGAAGTGGGAACAACTGTCGTATTTATACTTGATGGAGTGGGGAGTGATATTGTATTTGATGAATTGGAGAGTGATGTTGTGCTTGATGAGTTGGTGGTCACAACTGTGCTTATATTCGATGCATCGAGGAACGCATTACTACCCGCAATGAAACCAGAGAATGTATTGACTTTCTGGCAGACTTCCGTGGCAAAGTAGAACTGACCCAAGAGGTTGACCAGTCCGGTGCAGGCAGTGGCTGGGGAATCATTTATGGCGGTCCAGATATTCACGGTTGTTTGAGTGGGAATTGGCCAGACATCAGGTGAACTCATGACTTTTTCGCACAATCTTTGTTTAGTCATGTCATCCAGCGTTATGTGGGCTGCTATCAAACTGAACCGTTCCAGCGGCTGCCACCAGGGTCTGATTGCCCGCAGGTGGTTACAAACCAGGTTCAGAGCAACTTGTCCACTGATGGTTAAAGCGGTCTGTGTTGTTTTGATCTGATTGCCAATCAGGTAAAAAAGAGGAAATCTTGTTTCGTTTTCTGTGGTTCCTACAAAAACGAATCCGCCTTTGCGAACAGGGTCGAGATTTGTAATACCATGATTGGAAATGTCTACCGTGTTTTTGAAGACATCCATGCTGGCTTTGGGACCCAGTCTGAACTCTCCCGCCTCCGCCATATCGCCCTGGAATGTATTCCCAATAACAGCTAACAGACCTGACCTGTTCCTGATGGCAGGAAGATTAATGAGTATTCCCTGGTCAGGAATAACATCAGCAATCAGACGACTTTGAAGCGTAGTATACTTTTTACCAATGATCGTGTTGTTGGCGAACTCCAAACCCGGACCTCGGTGCCAATAAAAGACCGATAAATTCAGAGGTTCCTTGCAGTCAAGGTTAACTGCGGCCCGGCTGGGAATATGAAATACGTTCTCTTCTAAAATCAGTCGCCGGTTGTAGCATTCTGCGTAAATAATGGACTCAACTGATGGAAAGTTATTCTCTCGAGTTGGACTGAAAGTAACGTGTCGTATATTACTGCTTCTTCTTTCTCCAAACCGGAAGTTATCGGGAGCTCCAACCCTGACCATGTACCTGACCATATATCCTGGCCGATCCCTGATAATAATTTCATAACCTTCATCAGCAGCTCCTATGATGTCCTGGCCGTCTTTCAAACGAATCTCGTCGTCGATAAAGTACTCGACCGTGGTTTTCACTGGCACAGGGCTTGCGGATGAAGAAGGCATCACTGTCGTGCTGTTTGACTGAACTACCGGATTAGAGGTCGTATTCGTATTGACGGAAGCGCCAGCAGGGAAAGAGATGTTAGCAGGAGTAGGAGCATAGACAGAGGCAGAGGCTGAGACAGAGGAAGTGACAAGGCTAGGGACGGTTTCCGAGGAGAGCAGGATGACGGTGTTCTCAGGAATCCGTTCTACCAACTTGTTTAGATTCTCTGTCGGATTGGCTTTTAGAATAATGCACTGTCGATTGTAAATAAGATCGCTATAAAGGCTTATTTGCCTGTCAACCCCCATTGACTGGGGTGAAAGATGTTCGCACAATTCTGTAGAGAGGGGGGGCTGAGTAGAGGGGCTTACGCTTGTAGATTGAGCCTGTAAGCTCAGAGCCTGTAGGAGGAGTATAGGAGTGATTAAACGGGCTAAATAACATTGCAGTTTGATCATGTTCAGAACTCCCGGTCAGGCCCCTAGATAGGAAGCCTAGTCGCTGCATTTCTACTTATCCATTAATACGAATAAGATGTTGCGAGGAAACAGGTGGACTATGCCGTCTCCTTCTCTCCATTATTTTGAGTCACCTCATGAAATAACCAAGTCGCCTACCCGAAAAATCCAGTGGATTGCCTGTCGGCAACCACTGATTAAGAGGGTTAAGTGCTTTTTCCCAGAATTCCGGTTCTGACTCCTGAGCCACTCATAGAGCCCGTTCCTTAGCTAACTGGTTATAAATTCAACAACACAGCCAGGGAGGCCATGACACCCAGAGCAGTGCTTATGGTCGTTGCATCTACAGATGATACAGTGGAGATCCTGTCGGAGCTGGACTTCGTAACAATAATGGTCACTGTCGGGCAGATACTAATGACTGTCGGGCAGTGGTGTGTAAAGTCAAAGAAGAACGTACCTACAAAGTTGGTCATTCCACTCAAAGGGGCTGCTGTGGAATTGTTGATGGCCGACCAGGTATTCACAATATGACAGTATGTGGGTGGACTGATTGATGCGCTAATTACGGTTGGACTCACGCATTTTTCGCACTCACCTGCCAAAGGCAGTGGATTAAGGGCTGTGACGTTTTTTAGTTGAGCGTGTTGCCATGGATTGACTGCCTGCAGGAAGTTACAAGCCAGAGCCAGTGCGATCAGTGCCTCAATACTTATAGCGGTGTCTGTTACGCGGATCTGATTGCCTGCCAGATTAAAGCGAGGAGGTTTTGCACCAGTATCTGTAATGCCAGTAAGAATAAAACCACCTTTTTGAGTTTGTTGACCACGAAGATCAAGATGTGTCCCGCCTGAGTTGTCAATGTCGATCGTGTTTCTGAAAATATCGATACTGGTTCCGGCTCCAAGACTAATCTTACCCACATCTGCCATCCTGCCTTGGAATCTGTTATCAACAATAGCGATTTTCTGTGACTGATTATAGATGGCAGGAAGAATAATATTTATCCCATACAAGGAGGTAATGTTGTGTGGTCCTGCGCTGAAAGTTTCACCTATTATCATGTTATCCGCAAACTGCAGGCCAGGGCCTGTGCGCTCGTCATCAGCAGATGCATCCAGAGATTTTCTGCAATCAAGTTCAACTCCGTACCAGTCAGGAAGATAGAATAGGTTGTTGGCCACAATCAGTCTGTGGTTATAGCAATATGCGAGAATAATACTTTTAATGGGTCTGTGGCCATCAGGTTCAGATGGCTGAAAAGTGATGTGTTTTATATGATTGTCTCTCGTTTCTCCAAAATGGAAGTCGCTTCTGTTTCCATGTCTGATCATGAACTGCTCTTTAAAACCTGTGGAAAGTGTGGTCACGATTTCAAAACCCTTATCAGCAGCCCCAATAATGTCCTGACCAGCCTTTAAGATTATTTCACTGTCAATGAAGTAACTAACCGGGGTTTTACCTGTCACAGGGTTAACGGATGGGGAAGGTGGCACTCCTTGGGGAGTGCTGGAAGAGAGTAGTATCACGGTGTTTTCAGGAATCTGACTGATCAATCTGGCAGTATCTACTGTGGGGTCTGCATTAAGAACAATGCACTGTCGTCCGCGAACAAGGCGACTATACTCGTCTAGCCGTTGGCGAACCCCCATCGTTTGTTCTGAAAGAGACTCGCACGATACCGTCGGATAGGGTGTTGAAGCTGTCGGGGATGTTGTTGAAGGTTGAAACGTCTGAGCCTCTGTAGAGAGAGCCTGTAACAGAAATACAGGGGCGATTAACCTAGCCAGATAACGTTGCAGCTTGAGCATTTTCAGGATTCCCTGGAATAGTCTATTGGAATCCTGGACGCTGCATTCAAAATTAGCCATAAGCCTGTGCTACCGTCTCAGTTCACATAATCTCAGGTTATAGATTCAACAATACAGTCAGAGTGGCCATGAAACCCAGAGCAGTTGTCATGACTGATGCAGTGGTGATCTCGTCAGTATTATTAAGCACTCTGCTATGATGGGTAGCAGTCGGCGCAGGAAGTGTCGGGCAGACTGCTGCGTCAAAGATGATCGGACCGTCGAAGTTTTCCAGTCCACTCAAAGGCGTCGCTGTGGAATGAGTGATGGCAGTCCAGGTATTCACAATCTGGTGGCAGGGTGTCATGGGAGTGGTAGCATTTGAGCCTGGGAGTTTTTTGCATTCATCTGCCATTGATAATGGATCAATGGCTTTCAGACTGTAGTAACTATTAATTTGATTCCAGAGATTAACGGCCCGAAACTGATTACATGCCAGTGTCACCGCAAGATGTCTATTGATGTTTATAGCGGTTGAAGTCAGTTGGATGTGGTTGCCAGCAAAATTAAAGAGAGGAGGTTCTGCACTGGTATTTCTGAGACCCAAAAGAGCAAAGGCCCCTCTTCGAAACTGTCGATTTAAATGAACTTCAGAACGAGTCCTGCCTGTATTGTTAATGTCGATAGTGTTTCTGAAGAGATCTGCATTACTTCCGGCTCCAATCGTAAACTCAGCCACTTCAGAGACTTTGCCCCTGAATGTGTTCTCAACAATAGCGATCTGTTTTGACTGTCTCTCGATGTTAGGAACACTAACAAATAATGCTTCCGTGGGAATCACGTCGTTGTTTAATGCCCTCAAGGTTTCACCTACGAAGGTGTTATGGGCTAAATGAATGCTTGGGCCCGGGCGCAAATTATTGGCAGATGCATCCAGGGCCTCTCGGCAAGAAAAGTAAACCGCAGCCCAGGTTGGAAGGTGGAATACGTTGTTTTCTATAATCAGTCTCCGGTTATAACATTGTGCGTAAATAGCAGAGTAAGTTGCATTGCGGGCATTTGCCTGAGTTGGCCGGAAAGTAACGTGTTTTATGTGATTGTCTCTTGCTTTTCCAAACTGGAAGTCATCACTGACTCCAACCCCGATCATATATCTCTCAGTAAAACCAGGATGCAGAGCGATGACGATTTCAAAACCATCATCAGCAGCCCCGATAATGTCCTGACCTTCCTTTAAAAAAATATTATCGCTAATCAGGTAACCTACAGAGGTTTTACCCGTTACAGGCGTCACAGTTGGAGAAGTGGTTCTGGAGGACAGCAGGATAACGGTATTTTCTGGTATCCGTTTTATCGACTCACTCAAATCATCAGCGGGCTTGGCGCTGAGAACAACGCACTGCCGTCCACGAACAAGCTCATTATACTGTTGTAGTCGTTGCATGACCCCCATCGATTCTCCGGAAAGAGAACCGCACGATACTGTTGGAAGAGGCGTCAAAGTAGCAGGTGCGCTGGTCGAGGTCTGAGCCTGCAGAACCAGCGCCTGAAACAGGAATAAAGGAGCTATCAACCGGATCAAATTACGATGAGGCTTCGGCATATTCAGAACTTCCGGGAAAGCCTGAGAAGAAATCCTAGTCCACGTATCTGTAGCTATCCATTAATATCGTGAATATATTTCAAGAAAATCAGACGTTCACAGGCCGGGAGCATGGGAACCAGAGTGTTATGACAGCCTCTTTAAAACGTGAGAAATGGGTTCAGGTTATTGAATGAATAACAGGCTCAGTGTGGTCATGATACCCAAAGCGGTCGTCGCGGAGGTTCTTCCCGCTGACGAACTGGTAATATCATCAGTGACGTTTTGACACTCAAACAAAATGAGAATTTCATCAGTGTCGTTTTGACCCGCTGGTGTCGAGCTAATAACAGCAGGGGGTGAAGTGACTGTCGGGCAGATTGATGGGTCAAAGTAGAACTGACCCTCAAGGTTAGTCAGTCCGCTGATAGCAGTAACCGAAGAGTCATTGATGGCCGTCCAGATATTGACAATCTGGCAAAGTGTTGGTGGAAGGGTTGTCATGCCAACGTTTGAACTCAGGGCGTTATTGCACTCACCGGCCAGTGGTAATGGATTCATGGCTTTCAGGCTGTATTTTTTTTGCTTTTGTCGCCACGGACTGACTGCCTGCAGATGGTTGCAAGCCAGAGTTAGCTCAATCTGTGCCTCGACACTTATAGCGGTATCTGATACTTCGATCTGATTGCCCACCAGATTAAATTGAGGAGGTTCTGCATTGGTATCTGTATGACCAATCAAACCGAACCCTCCTGTTCGTTGAACTTCTCCTCTAATAATTTCCCGAGATGTCTTGCCAGTATTGTTGATGACGACAGTGTTTCTGAAGATGTCCATATGGCCTCCGGGTCCAAGAATAAATTCACCCGCCTCTGCCATCTTTCCCTGGAATGTGTTCTCGATAACAGCGAGTTCCGCTGTCTGGTTTTTGATGTTTGGAAGTTGAATAAATATCCCTCTTAAGGGTATGTAGGTGACTTTAGACTCGCGGATGGTTTCCCCCGTGACCGTGTTATTGACGAACTTCAGGCCAGGGCCACTGCGCAGACCACTCGCCGATGCATCCAGAGATCTATAGCAATCAATTCTCACTCCGATCCAGTTTGGAAGATGAAATACGTTGTTTTCTATAATCAGTCTCCGGCTATAGCATTTCCCAAAAAAAATAGAATGAATAGGGTTGTAACCCTTAGGTTCAATTGGCCAGAAAGTAAGGTGGCCTATATAGCTGTCTTTTATTTCACCAAACTGAAAAGTGCTTCTTTTTCCAACCACGATCATATATTGATCCAGGAAATTTTCGCCAGGCGAAATGACGATTTCAAAACCGTCATCAGCAGCCCCAAAAATATCCTGACCGTCTTTCAAAACTATTTCACTATCAATAAAGTAGTTAATCAGGATTTTACCTGTCGCAGAGGTAACAGAGGAAGAAGGCGTCACTGTAGGGGTCGTCATGGAAGGGGTCGTCCTGGAAGGGGGCGTCCTGGAAGAAAGTAGTATCACGGTGTTTTCCGGAACCCGTTCGATCAATTGAGCTAAATCCTCTGTCGGATCGGCATGGAGAACAATGCATTGTCGTCCACGGACAAGTTCGCTGTATTGGTTTAGCCGTTTCTGAACCCCTGTCGTATTTCCTGCAAGAGTCTTGCATGGCACTGTTGCAGCGGGTGATGTAGAAAAAGGGGCGACAAATTGAGTTGTGTTCTGAGCCTGAAGGCCAGTGGGCTGTGAAAGAAGTAGAAGAGCGAACAACTGGGCCAAATGACGCATCAAAATAATCATTTACAGGACTCCCGGGAATATGTCGACTGGCATCCTGGCATTTATACGTATCCATTGAGGACGTGAAAATATTTCAGGAAAATCACATGTTCACACGCCGGGATCATGGGAACCAAAGCGTTGCAACAGCTTCTTTAAACGGGAGAAACTCTGGTTATTGAATCAATAATAAGTTCAGTGTGGTCATGATACCCAAAGCGGTCGTCGTGGCGGTTGTACCCGTAATAACAACAGAGTGTGAAGGGGCTGCCTGGCAGATGGCCGGGTCAAAGTAGAGCTGACCCTCGAGGTTGGTCAGTCCTTTTAAGGCAGTAGCCGGGGAGGCATCAATGGCCGTCCAGGAATTCACAATCTGACAGAGTGCAGATGGATGGCTGGTTGTGCCAACGCTTGAACTCAGGGATTTTTTGCACTGGTCTGCCAGAGATAATGGATCAACGGCTTTAAGGCTGTATCGATGTTTTTCCTGTCGCCAGGGTTTGACTGCCTGCAGGTAGTTGCAGGCCAGGGCCAGTTTCATTTGTCCATCGATATTGATGGCTGTATTTCTTACACGGATTTGATTGCCAGCCAGGTTGAAGAGAGGAGGTTCGGCATTTGAATCGGTAATACCCTTGAAAGCGAAACCATTTTTTTGCATACGATGTCCCATTTGCACTTCATGAGCGTTTGTGCCTCTATTATCGACGTCGATTCTGTTTCTGAAAATATTGATGCTGCTTCCTGGCCCAAGA
The DNA here is from genome assembly GCF_024606245.1 of Endozoicomonas sp. SESOKO2. Taxonomy (NCBI): domain Bacteria; kingdom Pseudomonadati; phylum Pseudomonadota; class Gammaproteobacteria; order Oceanospirillales; family Endozoicomonadaceae; genus Endozoicomonas; species Endozoicomonas sp. SESOKO2. Next base: position 2,660 of record NZ_JAHHPQ010000295.1, on the reverse strand, counting down.
GTGAACTTTCCCACTTCTGATATCTTGTCCTGAAATATGTTGTCAATAATAGCGAGCTTCTGTGACTGATGCTTGATGTCAGGATGATGAATAGTAACCGCTTCCGTTGGAATAAGTTCTCTGCCTCCCTGGCTATAGCTTTTGCCTTTTACTGTGTTGTGGGCAAACAGCAGGCCCGGCCCGGTGCGCATATCATTGGCCGACGCATCCAGAGATTGACTGCAATCAAGTCTGACTCCACTGTCTTTCGGAAGATGAAAGACGTTGTTTTCTATAATCAGTCTCCGGTTATAGCATTTCCCGAAAACAGTAGAGTGAATGGGTCTGAGGCCCTTAGGCCCTGTTGGCCGAAAAGTTATGTGTCTTATATTGTTGTCTTTTGTTTCTCCAAACCGAAAGTTACTGGTGTCTCCAACTCTTACCATAAATTGATCTGTATAACTTCCGTCAGGCATGATGACGACTTCGAAACCGTTGTCTGCTGCCCCGATAATATCCTGACCGTCTTTCAAAATTATCTCACTGCCAATCAGGTAATTAACAGGGGTTTTACCCACCACCGGGGTAACGGAAAAAGAAGGTTTCATGGTGGTGGTCGTCCCGGAGGAGAGCAGTATCACGGTGTTATCACCAAGCCGATTGATCAATTGAGCCAGATCCCCTTTCGGGTCGGCACTAAGAATAATACATTGTCGTCCGCGTACCAGTTCACTGTATTGGTTTAGCCGTCGCTGAACCCCTGAAGTCTGACTGGTAAGGTTGTCGCACAATACCGTCGTTGGCGGCAGGGTTGTCTGAGCCGGCCTTGTGTATTGAGTCGTGTTCTGAGTCGTGTTCTGAGCTTCCGGACTCAGAACCTGTAACAGGTATAGAGGAGCGATTAATTGAGCTAAATGATGATGCAACTTAATCATTTTCAGGACTCCCATGAAAATGCTGACCTGAATCCTAGCCTATGAACTTATACCTATCTATTAAGGATGTTAAAACATGTCCGGAATATCGCTGGCTGCTGTTTTTGAGGCAGCTTCTTTATAGCGCAGAGGCGAGTTCAGGTTACAGATTCAACAACAGGGCCAATGTGGTCATAATTCCCAAAGCGGTCATAGTGACGGTTGTGCCCTTAATAGCAGCAGAGATTCTGGTTGAAGTGCTTGTCTGGCAACTGGCTGAGTTAAAGTAGAACTGCCCCTCGAGGTTGGTCAGACCACTGATAGTACCCGCAGGAGAACCATTGGTAGGCGTCCAGGTATTGACAATCTTACAGAATGCAGATTGTGGTTTAGTGGCTCTTTGGTGAAATCTCAGGGGCTTTTTGCAATCGCCTGCCAGAGGGAATGGATCAATGGCGATCAGGCTGTATTTATGTTGTTCTTGTCGCCAGGGTTTGACTGCCTGCAGGTGATTGCAGGCCAAAGCCAGTTTAAGTTCTCCATCGATATTAATGGCTGTATTTTTTACGCTGATCCGATTGCCTGCCACATTGAAGAGAGGGGGGTCGGCATCGGAATCGGCATCGGCATCGGCATATTCATCGGTAAGACCCGCGAGAGCGAAGCCATGTTTATGTGCACTGTGTCCCATGATCCATTCGTGATAGGTTGTGCCACTATTATCGACGTCGATAATGTTTCTGAAGATATTCATGCGGCTTCCGGACCCAAGAGTGAAATGTCCCACTTCTGATATCTTGCCTTGGAATACGTTGTCAATAACAGTGAGCTTCTCTGACTGATGCTTGATCCCGGGATAAGAAACAGCTAATGCTTCCAATGGAATAAAGTCTAAGTTGCTTATCAGGCTGTAGCTTTCGCCTTTAAATGCGTTATTGGCAAACAGCAGGCCCGGTCCGGTGCGTAAATTATTGGCCGATGCATCCAGGGTTCCTCTGCATTCAAGTCTGACTCCGATCGATTCTGTAAGATGGAATACGTTGTTTTCCATAATCAGTCTCCGGTTATGGCATTCTCCATAAACAATAGAGTTAACGCGTTTAAGTGTATGGCCTTCAGGGCTATTGTCACGGAAAGTTATGTGTCTTATGTTGCTGTCTTTTGTTTCTGCAAACTTAAAGTCGACGTAGTCTCCAACTCTGAGCATATATCGATTTGAATAACTTTTATCGGGCATGATGACGACCTCGAAACCATCATCAGCAGCCCCAATAATATCCTGACCGTTCTTTAAAAGTATTTCACTGCCAACAAAGTAATTTACGGGGGTTTTACCTGCCACCGTAGCAACGGAAGGAGAAGGCGTCATGGTAGTGGTTGTGCTGGAGGAGAGCAGTATCACGGTGTCGTCTGGAAGCCCGTTGATCAATTGAGCTAAATCCTTTGTCGGATCGGCACTGAGAACAACACATTGTCGCCCGCGAACCAGTTCGCTGTATTGGCTCAGCCGTTGCCGGACCCCTGAGGGCTGCCCGATAAGGCTGTCGCATAATACTTTTGTCGGGTAGGTTGTACCAGAAGGCGTTGTGGGTTTAACTGCGTTCTGAGCTCCCAGACTCAGAACCTGTAACAGGAATAGCGGAGCGATTAGCTGAGCTAAATGATAATGCAACTTAATCACTTTCAGGACTCACATGAAAATGTCAACCTGAATCCTAGCAGCCTGTCGGACTTAAGGCTGTCCTACTGCGGTTGCAATAAATTGGT
>NZ_JAHHPQ010000294.1:0-7808 GCF_024606245.1 Endozoicomonas sp. SESOKO2 | reverse complement strand
AACGGGCAGACAAAGTTACTTGCCGTTTATGCCTTTCAATATGCAGTCATGAGAAAGTGTTGGTCATTTTGCAATGCTTTGTTGAAAGAAAATCCCCTTCTGGTCAGCGTTTTAAAACAATGCCAGACAGGTTCCAAGCTTATCATGGATGTAGTGACGAACTATCTTGACCCGGCAGCAGCAACGACGTATCTGGTGAATTTAAAAGATGCTAATGGGCGAGCACTTTTTAATCTCAACTGTAAGAATTTGATGGGTGAGACGCTCCTGATGCTGGCAATAAAAAAAGGTAATACCCATACCGTTAAGTCCCTTCTTAACGCCCCGGATATTCTGCGAAATATTAATGATAGCGTCGTCTGCCTATCGGAAAGACCCACTCATTGGACAGCATACACTTATGCTCACTACTACAGTGAGTACTATCAAAACCGCCATATCCTCAGAGAGCTAATGATGCACGGTGCAGAACATAGGCCTGCATCCAGGGTGAAAAAAAGGGAACCAGATAGTAGTAGCTATGGTCATTCCTACCATTTCGGTGGCTTCAGTTATGGCGATGATGGCGGTTGTTAGCCGAATTGTCGGAACATCAGGGGTCAGATCTTTAATCATTGCCTTGTACAGAGAAGGTCTGACACCTGAGGTGCCTGCAAGCATCCGTTATGACTACCTTACATCACGTTGTACGTCGGTAATCGTAAGTTTCTGTCTCTCCTTTAATAAAGGGACGGCATCTACTTTGGTAGGTGCTCAGTATTGGAAGCTCGCTCCTTTAGGGGCGAGTAGTTCACCAGGGAGTCCGGGAAGGACATTTTAGACCCTACCCAGTAATTATAGTAACATTACTACAATTACCGATGAAACAGGACAGAGCTATGTCACAAATATACAGTTCCAGAGAGTTTAACCAAAAAACCAGCGAGGCAAAGAACTTAGCCGAAAAGAATCCAGTATTCATTAGAACAAGAGGTAAGACCACTCATGTTCTTTTGAATATCGAGGAGTATCAAAGGCTCAAGGGCGAAAAGAAAAACGTTCTGGAAATGCTATCTTCGCTTGGAAGCAAAGAAGAGTATTTCGAGTTCGAACCACCAAAACTTGGAAAGATAGACCTTAAGCCTGAGGAGTTTTGATGTGTATCTATTGGACACCAATGTGATTTCTGAGCTGAGAAAAGCAGAAGCAGGAAAGAGCGATATTGAGGTGCTTAGATGGCTATCAAATACTAGTTTTTCTGATCTATACATTTCATCCATTTCAATATTGGAGCTTGAAATCGGCATTCTTCAGATGGAGCGAAAAGACAAAAAGCAAGGAGCATCTTTGCGATCATGGATGGACAAAAAAATAAAGGTTGCTTTTGAGGACAGAGTTTTATCTTTCGATGGTAAATCTGCAGTCTGTGCTGCCGAATTTCATGTCCCTGACCCTAAATCTGAGAGAGATGCAATGATTGCCGGCATAGCTAAGACAAATCAAATGCTGGTTGTGACTAGAAATGTCACCGATTTTTCAATGGTAAGAACCTTAAATCCTTGGGACTCAGGACAACATATTTTGACCCCATATCCATAAATATGTTTCTCGTACTGATCAATAATATCACCAATGACCTGATCTTTGGTCCAGCCCATAATATCGTAGTCCTGACTGCCCTCCCTCAAAAAGAATTATGTACGTTAGTACTTACTATCTTCATCATCAATGACAAAGCTGGACTGAACGTAGGAACGGGGGCTGACCTTGTAGAGAAAATCCTGTTCCTCACCATGAAACACATTCAGAAAGACAATGCTTTTGTTTCGGTCAAAGTCTATGCCGACTGCCACGCCCTGTTCTTCAAGCTCTCTGGACAGGGACTTTATGGCGGGTAACACCACACTTTTCATGAACCCCCTGACACTTTTGCGCTCTGGAATAATGAGTAATATTCTGCAATCGGGTTTGCCATGGAATGGAATCACTGGCATGGCTCGGAGCCAGGGTGGTTTGGGCCAGGCTCATTCCATATTGGAAGAGACTGAGAATTTACTTTTATATGTACGTAACTAAAATATAACGTACACACCTCAACAAAAGATAGGCACAACATGGCAAATCAGCAGAATGGACAAGAGCCAATCAACCTGACCAATCTCAGGAAAAACATCTACACCATCTTTGATGAGATCATCAGAACAGGAGAACCCGTGGCCATTGATCGTGGTGGTGTCAGCCTGACGATTAGCCTGACAAATAAAGGCTCTAAGCTGAAAAGACTGGAAAGTATGGGTGAGCAATCCATAATCATTGGCGATGAGGAGGGGCTGGAGAGTGAATCAGTGTTTAACTGGGAGCCTGAGAATGGTTTTAATTGATACTCATATAGCCGTCTTTTTACATTCCAGGCAAGTCAGAAAACTCTCTCCCGAAGTCAAAGTCATGCTGGACAACAATGATATCGTGCTGCCCGAAATGGCCGGGTTTGAGCTTCAGTACCTGTATGAGATCGGTCGAATTGCTGAGACGCCAGCCAATATTATCCAATTCCTTTATACCGAAATTGGTCTCACTATGTCGAAAACCCCCATGTCGAGGCTTGTGGACGAGGGCATTCTGCTGCCCTGGACACGAGATCCTTTTGATCGGCTCATTTGCGCTGATGCTCAGGTGCAGAATATTCCACTGATCACTCATGATCAGAATATTCTGGAAAATTTTCCTCAGGCTTGCCGCTGAAATGAACAAAGGAATAGGTATCGCAGGGAAATGCGCCCCGATTGAGAACCCATCAAACGACAGCTTTCCACCAGGGCGCCATTGAATCAGCGAACCATATGCAGAAAGTGCATATGTTTCTCGTACTGATCAATAATATCGCCAATGACCTGATCTTTGGTCCAGCCCATAATATCGTAGTCCTGACCGCCCTCCCTCAAAAAGACTTCTGCACGGTAGTACTTACTCTCTTCTTCATCATCAATGACAAAGCTGGGTTGAACGTAGGAACGTGGGCTGACCTTGTAGAGAAAGTCCTGTTCCTCACCATGAAACACATTCAGAGAGACAATGCTCTTGTTTCGGTCAAAGTCTATGCCAGTTTCCACACCCTGTTCTTCCAACTCTCTGGAGAGGGACTTCATGGCGGGTAGCACCACACTTCGCATGAAAACCCTGACACTTTTACGTTCAGGGAAGTGAGTAATATTCTGCAATCGGGTTTGCCATGGAATAGAGACATTGGCATGGCTCGGAGCCAGCGTGGTTTGGGTCAGACTCTCTTTTTTGGCGGTATCCAGTGCCAGTGCTTTTAGCAGTCCATAGCCGGAAACCAACAACACGATAGAAAATGGTAAAGCCGTAGCAATCGTGGCCGTCTGGAGAGCCTTGAGTCCTCCGGCAAGCATCAGTACCAGTGCCACCAGACCAATCAATGAAGACCAGAACACACGCTGCCAGACCGGAGTTTTCCCTTCACCCGCAGAAGCCAGCATATCAATCACCATGGCACTGGAGTCGGAAGAGGTGACAAAGAATACCACCACCATGATAATGGCAATTCCTGAGAGGAATTCTGTGGCCGGGAAATACTCCAGAAACTTGAAGAGCGCCAGCGAGACATCAACCTGAACAATATCAGCCAGGTCTGTCGCCCCATGATTCATAATCAGATCAATGGAAGTGTTTCCGAATACCGTCATCCAGATAAAGGTCAGGCAGGCAGGGACAAACAGTACACCACAGATAAACTCGCGAATGGTTCTGCCTCTGGAGATACGGGCAATAAACATGCCGACAAAAGGTGACCAGGACAACCACCACGCCCAGTAAAACAGAGTCCAGCCACCCATCCAGTCGGTAGGTTCATAGGCGTAGAGATTGAATGTTTTGTCGACAATATCAGACAGGTAACTACCAATATTCTGCACCAGTAACTGCAACAGTAAAATGGTAGGCCCGAGTATAATGACCATGGCCATTAGCAACAGTGCGAGCAGCAGATTGATCTCAGATAAACGGCGAATTCCTTTATCAAGACCTGAGGCAACGGACAAGGTGGCCAGAGCAGTAATTACAACGATCAAAACCACCTGGACATGGGTGCTTACATCGATATCGAACAGGTAATTCAGGCCCGAGTTGACCTGAAGCACGCCATAACCCAATGCTGTTGCCACACCAAAGGTCGTACCCAGAATGGCGAAGACATCAATGACATGCCCGATGACACCATGAATACGATCACCCACAATCGGATAAAGAGCCGAACGCAGGGTTAAAGGCAGATTGTGACGATAGCCAAAGAATGCCAGTATCAGGGCCACAATGGCATAGATGGCCCAGGCATGAAAACCCCAGTGGAAAAAGGTAATCCTCATGGATTCCCGGGCGGACTCAATGGATGCCGGATCGCCCACGGGAGGTGTCAGGAAGTGCATGACGGGTTCCGCCACGCCAAAAAACATCAGGCCAATCCCCATACCGGCTGAAAACAACATGGCAAACCAGGAACTAAAGCTGAAATCCGGCTCGGAATGGTCGGGGCCCAACTTGATATCGCCATAACGGGAGAGGCCGACAATAGCAACACCAATGAGGATGATGGCGACCGCCGTCACGTAAAACCAACTGGCATTGGTCATTATGCCCGTTTGCAGCATTGTGGAATAAAGTTCGGCCTGATCGGGAAACAGAGCCGTACAGACCACTATTAAAAGAATGACACTGGACGCGCCAATAAAGACGGGCAAGTTAAGACTGTGACGTGATTCTGAAGGGTCAGACATAAAATGGGAGGCTCCCGGAGTCAGGGTAGATGGTTATTTGGCTGAAGCTGTTTTAATTAAGTTGTTCAAATGAAGACTTTGGGACTACATCAATAATAGACAGTTTCAGACGAAAGAGCGGAAAAATGTTACATGTCTAATATTTAGTGGTCAAATTATGTTTGTTTTTCTGCTCCACTTGTGGCAAACAGTCGAGTCAAACATCTGGATACACCAAGAGATCACTATTTTGAGTCCTGTTATTGGAACGATGTTCTCGTTTCTTTGCGACAAGTCATCCGGCCACAGACCTGCATCCTAATGGTAACCCCCATTGATTTCTTTGAATCAGTGGGAGGATGTCAAAACTGACTGACCGACTCTCTGGCCAAGACACGCGCTCTGGCAGCAAGTAATGATGTTAAGGTGCCTGCAAAGGTGACGGAATCAGCGCCTCGGATTATTTAACGATACGAATCGTTGCCTACGTCTTACTGTTGTCTGGAGAGGAGCCTGACGTCCCCCTACCCAAGATAGCAGCAAAAGAAGCTGAGGCTCTTGAGCTGCCTGCTTCCAACCAAGCCGATGCAAAGGCCCGATCCTCCCAGTTCTGCCGATCCGAACTCTGACTGTCTGTATGGGAGTCTCCGGTCACACGGGTCGTAGCAGAAAGACTCGATGATAATGCTCTGGCTTGATTAATGGCTCTATCACTGACACTGTAAAGAAATACTTGAACTTCTCTTGTCGCGAGAAAGGTTTTGCAAGAAGGACAGGTTGAATTCTCAGATAGCCAGGGCTCCAGGCAGGCTTTGTGAAACATATGTTTGCATTTTTCGAGAACCATGACTTTCCTTCCGGCAAAAGTTTCTAAACAAATAGGGCAATCGTCGTCCGGCTTTTGATAAAGTGCTAACTTGCTATTTGGGCTGCTGGGTACTGTCATTTCGTTCATATCTTTTAGTCCTGTCTCTGTTTTTTCGGATAACTTAAGTTTTGGACTATCGTCTATCAATTTGGTTCCCTGTGCTTATTTTTTTGGTACGCCTGGCATGGGCATTAATTGGTCTCATGAACAATTTCAGGCGAAAGAGCGGGAAATATTATATGTCTAATATTTAGTGATCAAATTATATTTGTTTTTCTGATCCATTTGTGGCACATAGTTGGGTCAAACATCTGAATAGACCAAGAGATCCCTATGTCCGAATCCTGTTATTGGAACGATGTTCTTGTTTCTTTACGACAAATCATCCGGGCCACAGACCTGCATTCGAAGCGAATGATCAAAGTATGCGGGCTCACTATCCCTCAGGTGATGGTGCTCAGAGCAATAGAAACCCTGGGCGATGTGACAGTCAAAAGAATCTCCCAGGACGTATCACTGAGCCAGGCGACAGTAACGACCATCCTCAACCGTCTGGAAGACCGCCATTACATTGAAAGGGTCAGGAGTACCAGAGATAAACGTATTGTGAATGCCCGGTTGACCACCGAAGGAATGAGTGTTCTTAAAAGCACCCCGCCCCTGCTCCATGAAAAATTCATCGAGCGCTTTGAGTCTCTGGAAGACTGGGAAAAAACCCAGCTTCTCTCTGCCCTGCAACGGGTAGCTAACATGATGGATGCAGAAAGTATTGATGCCGCCCCGGTTCTGGATGTCGGTGTGCTGACTTCCTGAAAGCCGGTTAGCAAAAACGCCGTAAACCCTCGAAAGGGCGGGGAGTTTCACTTTGAACTCTTATTATTAGAGTTATAATCCATGAGCCTGAAATTTATAGTAAAAATCCCAACTACAAAAGCAGACATGAATAAGAATGACAGCTGCAACCCGATGCAAAATATTGATGGCATCATCAATCCTGATGTGGGTTTGGATTTGCCGGTCTCGAAAATGGCCTCCTTAAAGAACTTGTGGTTCAGAGGAGGCTATTTTTTACCCTGTACGATGGTTTCGCAAGAGTTCTTTCGAGCCGCACCATCAGAGACGCAACACATCAGAAAAAGCAGAGGTCTGGCTTCTGTGACTGGCCAGTGTTCTGGTAAGGTTACCGGAAACAATAAAAGCATCAGGCTAACCATTAAGACGGGAGCTGGCCCTTGAGTGTGACCACTTGTCCATTCTGAGCGAGCAATGACTCAAAATATCCAAAGTCCGGCAGTAATGGTATTTCTTTCTCTCTCAAGAAGACCGCTGCGAGTTCATCGAATCTTACTTGTTCCACGACAAACGCTTTTACCTTCGCCAAGAATTCAGGCTGAAACATCCACTCTGCAAGGTGGTGGGCCACGACAATGACCCCATCTGACTGTTTGTCTGCTTCTTGTTCATTGGCCACCCAAACTCTCATTGAAAATCCTTGTAGCTCACGCCAGAGGGCGGGGTATAAGGGTGCATCTGCTGGTAGCTTTGCGTTGCATCCAGGATGCTTTGCAATGCAGTCGAATGATCATTACTGACTTCGATTCTCATGGGAGATGCTTCCCGGTCTGTAAGACTTTTGCCTGTTTCCGAATGATCTGCACGTGGAATGGACGGTACAACGTCCGTTTGGGTATCGGACTTTGATACGCTATTCTGCATCAATCCAGGTACCGTGCCAGCCGGTGTGCTTAATGATGGTGTCATTCCATAACTCATAATATATTCTCCTTAATAATTTAAAAGTTTGGGTAGGCAACGGATATTAAAGTTCACGTCCACCTGAATACTTGGACAGGCAACGGACATTAAAGTTCACGTCCACCTGAATACTTGGACAGGCAACGGACACTCAAGTTCAGGTTATTCCTTTAAGACTTCGAAGTTTTTCCAGCGCAGCAAATTCGTTACTTCGCCATTAATGGGCTTTACCCTTCTTGCGAAGGTTTCTTATTGACATCTCCGTTTGTCGTTCCAAAGGCCTTAATCCTGAATTGTGGCAATTCTGGAGGAACTTTTGCGGAATGATTTGGTCAAAATATTAAATACAATGATTACAGCCAGCATTAGTTCAATGGAAAATCCTGGCAGCCTGTCGGACTTAAGCGTCCGTAGCGAGGATTGCAAGAAATTGAGGA